>CAVAPE010000005.1:0-45860 GCA_963590405.1 Eubacterium sp. CAG:180
GTGCAAAACAATGACGCTAAAATAAAGAATAATCTATAATTCTTTACTCGCATTTGAGATTCTTTCGGCATCCTATTTATCCGAACAGAAAAATAATGTCTATTCAAAATGAAAAACAGAAACCAAATTACGTAATCAAAAAGTATGTGAGGTATAGTCAACTCAAACATTTCAAATCAGACAAATTGAAAATCTTTCTCGCATAATTTTTTACAGTTTTCAAAAAGCGGAGAATGTGCAATGTTATAATTTTCTTTCTATAAAGAAGTAATCCTGCTCGGCGCACGTTTTTAGGAAGGTTCGGATGATTTACAATGTCTGTCTCTGTCAAAGAAGAAAATAAACTGATATTTGACTTTAGCAATTTCAAATTGCCTTGTAACGCAATGCGTGAATATGTTCCTGCCAGATTATACCGAAAAGACTTGGACAACATTTCTGAGATAGGATTCGACTTCTGAAAAGATTGGCATAGCGCAATCAATTGCATCATATTTTTCTGATTCGCAGTGCTATATCCGCATGTAGTATACGACGATTCATTCATCTGATTATAATCGTAGTACGGCTTGGGGATGTAACTTAGTTTTTTGGAAAAATACAAAAGTCTATACATCACCGACAAATCTTCTAGATAATCAAGCCCAGGAATGGGGTGGATGTCGTTGGCGAGATAGAGGTCGCGGCGGATAAGTTTGTTTGCTACTGAGGAATGTACCTTGCCAAGCAAGACAGCCTCGAGGCAGGCTTTCGGCTCAAGAGGCGGATTTACATGCTTTTGCGTCTGATGGTCGCGATATACATACATGAAATCACAGATAGTTATGTCCGCATCCTCGGTTTCTGCCAAGCCGACCATCTCGGATATCATGTTTACATCAATCCAATCGTCACTGTCAATGTTCTGCACATATTTGCCAGTTGCAGCTCGTAGACCTGTCAATCGGGCAGCGGCAAGTCCTTGATTTTTCTCGTGATGAACAATCCTTGTCTGCGGCAAACGATTGGGATATTCTGCCAAGACTTTTTCAATGATTTCAACGCTATTGTCTGGCGAACAGTCATTGACAAAGGTAATTTCCAAATTGTCATACGTTTGAGCAAATATTGAGCGTGCGCAACGCTCAATATATTTCTCAACGTTGTAAATCGGAATCAAGACTGATACTAAAGGTTTAGTCATGCTTTCTAACCCAATATTTTGAATAAAGCATCATAATCCTCTCACCGAGCCCTCTGCCAAACACAGTGAACGCAATGCGCTTTTTAAGGCTCTTTGGTTGCCAGCTGCCGTCGAAGTGGTGGATGCAGAGGGTGTTGGGGGTGATGTGGATTTTCTTTGTCGTGTAGTCCTTCGGACAAAGATAGTCCTTTGGATATATCAGCACATCTCCTATTTGTTGGATATCGCTAGTATTCTGCAGCCCTTTTTTGCAAAGTAGTTCAGTAGTTATGTGAACAACTGTTTCTGTGTTTAGGACACCATCGGCAAGAACAAAATGCTTGTCTTTGTACAAGTCTAGAATTTCGGCATACAGGCCGAGGCCTGGGTTTACCCCAAGGCCGAGGCCTGGAGCTACGCCAATTTCTATTGGCGTAGCTCCAGACTTAGCCGCATTTTCACACCCCATAAAGGGACCCTTTGATATGAAATCATCCATATTTTTAATGATCTCCACATCGGTATCAAAATACAGACCGCCATATTTGTAGAGAATCCAAAAACGTGCATAGTCGCTCACAAAGGCATATTTTTTCGCCTTGTATGCCTCTGCTGTATAAGGGATTATGTTCACATCGAAATTGTCCTCGTTCCACTCTTTTATTTCGTAGTCGGGACAGTATTTTTTCCACGACGCTATGCACTTTTTAGCTAGCGGCGGCAACGGATTGCGCCCAAACCAGCAATAATGTATAACCTTTGGTATCATAGTCTTTTCTTGATTATTCGTTGTAAGTAACTGCGTTCATCTCCATCGAGCACTATATAGATTCCTGCGCTCCCTGCAACGAGCGACACGATTGCGACAAGCGCCAGCCGCTGCCAGCAGTCGGCGGCATAAACCAGCACTGGCACTGCATTGGCGGCAGTGAACAATAGGGCGAAAAGGAGCGACGGACGGATGGCCTGCTTAAAATACTTTCTCACATCGAGACCGATTTGCTGCCTGATGTCGTAGAGGCAATAGAGCCAATAGCCAATGTCTGCCAAAATCAGCACCGCCATAGGCAGCAATGGCTCTCGCCACTTGAGCAACAACAGATAGCTCACAGGCAATGCCGCAAGCATAAACACACGACCGTAGACCTGATTGCGCTTAATCTGCCCAGTAGCGTTGGCTGCAATCCATAGCGACGGCACAAATGCCCATACCATCTGCTCGATGAGCACCAAGCGGATGAAAGCCACGGCATAGTCGGGCACCTGCCCAAGCCACAGCGATAGCACGCTCTGCGCCTCAAACATCAGGGGGATGGACATAAAGGCAGAAAGGAGTGCCATATACTTTGTGCTCTTAAGGATGAGCAGTTTCATATAGTCGGTGTCGCCAGCGGCGTACGACTTGATGATTTGCGGCTTCATCGCCGTCATCACGTTGTCGGAGAACCGCGCAACCACGCCATTCACCTGCACAGCAATGCCTCTAGCGGCATTGACAAGCGGTCCGAAAAAGAGATTGAGAATCACGTTGGTGCCCTGTATTCCTGCCGACCATGCAAAACAGCCGAAAAGGTTAGCACTGATGAATTTGCCCATCTCCTTAACCAGATTTTTGCGCCAGCACATTCGGCAACTGGTTTCGGGAAATTTGCGATAACAGTAAATCACATGGAATGCAAACGTAATCAGCGACACGAGGGCGGTAAGGAAGCCGAAGAGGATGAGAGTGTCCACCTTCGTGTTCCATTGCAGCATAAAGGCAATAGCCAAGCGTGCCACAGCCTCAAAGATGCCGAGATAGGCATAGATGCCCATCTTCTCGCGTGCTACGATGGCAGCCACAAAGGTGACCTGACATACAGACAGCACCATCGACACCAGTGCGAACTGATAAACCCACAGGGCGGCAGTGAGCCGCGACGGCGGAATGACCAGTTTGTTGCACACGAACCATAGACCGACGGTTTCAGCAAAGACTAACGCAACAACCGAAAAGACGACCATCAGAGTGTGGCTCTGGCGGAAAGCGACGGTGGTTTCCGCAATGTCGTTACGCCCAAGACCGAGGCTCAGATAGCGCTGCGAGGCGTTGGAGAGGCTACTCGTGAAAAAAGCCAAAATCGAGACAAACCCAGCAACGACATTGTTGATGCCGAAATCCTCCACGCCGAGCGAATTGAGCACCACGCGACTGGTGTAGAGCGACACAAGCATCAGGACAAACATCCTGACGTAGAGCATCGCCGTGTTCTTCGCTATGCGCTTGCTGTTTGAGGCGTTGTCGGTCATCGGAGGGCGGCGGGGTTAGATGTGGTAAACGTTGGGCTGGTTTGGGCAGATGTTGAAGCAGTCGAGGATTACTTTGCCGCGGAGGGCGGAGAAGTGCTGCTTGATGTGGTCGTGCTTCACCATGATCACTACCATGTCGAGGTCGCGGAGGAACTCGTCGAAGGATGAGCACTGATTCTCGGTGATCTTGTGGTTCTCGAGGAAGGGGTCGTAGCTCTTGAGCGGAGCGGCGAGGTGGCGCGCCTGTGCCTCAAGGAGTTGGAGCGTGGGCGACTCGCGGAAGTCGTCGACGTTTTCCTTGTAGGTGAGGCCGTAGAGTCCTACGCGGCTGGGGTCGGTGAGGTTGTTCTCCTTCATGATTTCGTAGATGCGGTTGAGCACGAAGGTGGGCTGCGAGTCGTTGGTCTTCATCGACTCGTCGATCACCTTGGCGAGTTGCGGATAGTCGCCCACGAGAAACCACGGGTCGACGGAGATGCAGTGTCCGCCCACGCCGGGACCCGGCTGCAGGATGTTGACGCGCGGGTGCATGTTGCAGATCTTGATGATTTCATACACGTCCATATTGTCGTGGCGGCAGATGCGCGAGAGTTCGTTGGCGAAGGCGATGTTGACAGCACGGAAGGTGTTTTCCACCACCTTGCTCATCTCCGCCGAGCGGATGTCGGTGACCACGATTTCGCCTTGGCAGAACGATGCGTAGTATTGCTTCACCTTCTCGCCTATTTCGCGACTGTCGGCACCGATGGTGCGGTTGTTGTGGAGCAGTTCGTAGACCATATTGCCCGGGATGATGCGCTCCGGCGCGTGCACGAGGTTGATGTCCTCGCCGATGGTAAATCCGTTTGCCTCAATCACAGGGCGCACAAACTTGTCGATGGTGCCGGGGCTAACGGTCGACTCGATGACCACGGTTGCGCCCTTGGGGCATACCTTCATCACGTCCTTCACGGCTGCCACAACGTAGCAGGCGTCGACTTTCTTCGAGAACTTGTCGTAGGGCGTAGGTACGCTCACGATGTAGACGTCGGTTTTCTGATACTCGGTGGTGAACTTGATGCCAGCCTTGACGGCATCCTGATAGAGCGCGTCGAGGCCTTCTTCCTTGAAGGTGGTGTGTCCGTGGTTAAGGGTGTCGACCAGTTGGCGGTTGTAGTCCGTGCCGACCACTTCCACGCCGTGCGACGCCATCATGAGGGCTGTAGGCAAGCCTATATAGCCCAAACCAATTACATTAATCATTTGTCTATTGCTTTTTTCGTTTTATGGTTATTGTTTCAGGGCGTCGGCTATGCGCTGGCACGCCTTGCCGTCGCCGTAGGGGTTCACGGCGTGGCTCATGCGGGCATACGCCTCCGCGTCGTCGAGGAGGGTGCTCACCTCGCTCACGATCTTGTCGTAGTCAGTGCCTACGAGATGCACAGTGCCGCTCGCCAGCGCTTCGGGGCGCTCCGTGGTGTCGCGCATCACGAGCACAGGCTTGCCCAGACCTGGCGCTTCCTCCTGAATGCCGCCCGAGTCGGTGAGCACCACGGTGGCTTTTGCCATCAGATGCACGAACTCAAGATATTGCAGCGGCTCGATGAAGAAGAAGTTGGGGCGCGTAAGGTCCTCGCCAAACACCTCATGGATGGGCTTGCGCACATTCGGGTTGAGGTGCATAGGATAGACGAAATCCACGTCGGGATACTTCTCGGAGAGGTCCTTCATCGCCGTGACCATACGGATAAATCCGTCGCCGAAGTTTTCGCGGCGGTGACCCGTGATGAGCACGAGTTTCTTGCCGTCGGCGAGGCGCGCGGTGTCATAGCCAGCCCGCAGCAGGATTTCGTCCTGCTCATGAGCGAGAGCCGCGTCGGAGGTGAGTTTGTCCACCACCATGTGGAGCGCGTCGATCACGGTGTTGCCCGTAACGAAGATGCGACCGTGCGCCTTCTCCTCCACGAGGTTTTTCTCCGAGAGAGGCGTCGGCGCAAAGTTGTAGTCGGCGATGCGCCCAGTGATCTGGCGGTTCATCTCCTCCGGCCAAGGGCTATAGATGTTGTGCGTGCGCAGGCCAGCCTCCACGTGTCCCACAGGAATCTGCTGATAGAAAGCAGCCAAGGCAGCCGCCGTGGAAGTTGTGGTGTCGCCGTGCACGAGCACCACATCGGGGCGGCACTCACGGAGCACGTCGCGCATGCCCACAAGCACACGGGCTGTAACGTCGTAGAGGTCTTGTCCTTGTTTCATAATGTTGAGGTCGTAGTCGGGCGCAACGTCGAAGATGCTGAGCACCTGGTCGAGCATCTCGCGGTGCTGTCCCGTGACGCAGACCACCGTCTGAAACTCGTCAGCACGGCGCTGGAACTCCTTGACCAGCGGACACATCTTGATGGCCTCCGGTCGAGTTCCGAAAACAAGTAATACTTTTTTCATTATAGTCTAAATAGTACGATTGGTCGAGAGGTATCAGATACAGCACGCCCACAACGGGGGCATTGCACGGGAGTTTTTCAGCAGCCTAATGGCTCGCCGTGGGCGTAGGCAAAAGGCTGACGGTTAATCGATTTGCTGCAGAAACTGCTTAGGGATGTAGGCTGTAGCCACGGCGCAGATGCCCGTGATGGTGACCAGCAAACGGCGGTCGCCACGGATGCGACGTATGTAGCCCTCGGCGCCGCTAAACGGGCCATCGGTTACGCGCACGTGTTGCCCTTCGGTGAAGTTGGATTCCAGTTCGCCGAAGTATTCGAGTCCGCTTTCGCCCGATTGGGTTACCAGCATAAACACTTGCATTTCGCGGTCGGGGATGGCATACGGACGGCGAGAACCGTCGTCCAGAAACCGAGTGTAGAGAATCACACGGTCGGTGAAGCGTCGTTGCACGTCGACAGCCTGCTCCTCCGTAGAATGGAAGAACATCAAACTGCTAATCACAGGGCGGACAACCTTGCGACGCACCCCCTGTCGCTCAACAACGACCGTTTCGGTGGGCACATAGCAATCAATGCCGTCGGCTGAAAGTTCTTGTTTGATGGAAAGACTGCGGTTGTAGAAAACCTTAAGTGCAAACCAATGAGTCTCGATATTGCTCATCGTAAAAGCGTATAACCTCCATTCCTGCGCATCGACGATTTCACTCATCTCCGATGCTCAGCAATTAGGGTTAGTCCGCTAATTTTCATTTGTCTAAAAACCCCGGAACGCGGTATCCGCCACTATCCGTGACCCGATATCCGTAACCCTTTGCGCCATTTTTTCATGGGGCGCTCCCTTTTCATAACTTTATGCACAAGGCTCAAAAAACTGCACGAATGCTGACACATTAATGCGAAATCATCGCCTTGGCTTATACCTTTGCAAAGATAGTGTAAATATGATTAACAAAAAAATTATTGCCACAATTTTGGCTTAGGAATAAATCGCGAGGGAAGAAAACGTGGGGGGAATGTGTTGCGGTTTTTGGGTTTTTCCGTAATTTTGTGACATAAATTTCACATCAGATGAACGACAAACTGATAATCTACCAGATTTTGACACGGCTGTTTACCAACAGCAACAAATATTGTGTGCCAAACGGCTCTATCGAACACAACGGCTGCGGCAAGATGAACCAGATTACCGACTCTGTACTGGAGGCCATCCGCGACCTCGGCATCACCCACGTGTGGTACACGGGCCTCATCGAGCATGCCACCAAGACCGACTATTCGCGCTACGGCATCCGCCCCGACAACCCTCACATCGTGAAAGGCAACGCTGGTTCGCCGTACGCCATCAAGGACTACTACGACATCGACCCCGACCTTGCCGAGGACGTGCCCAACCGCATGAATGAGTTTGAAGCCCTCGTGGAGCGCACCCACAAAGCCGGGATGAAGATGATTATCGACTTCGTGCCTAACCACGTGGCGCGCCAGTACCATTCCGACTCTGCGCCTGCAGGCGTGGAGGATTTCAGCGCCAACGACGACACGAGCAAATTCTTCAGTCCGAACAACAATTTCTACTACATACCGCGCCAGAAATTCTCGCCGAGCATCGACCTCGGCAGCGGCGACGACGCCTACGTGGAGTTTCCGGCAAAAGCCTCGGGCAACGACTGCTTCAACGCCTTCCCGGGGCAATACGACTGGTATGAAACCGTAAAACTCAACTACGGAGTGGACTACGGCGACGGCTCGCACCACTTCACGCCCACACCCGACACCTGGCTCAAGATGCTCAACATACTGCGCTTTTGGGCGAGCAAGGGCGTCGACGGCTTCCGCTGCGACATGGTGCACATGGTGCCAGTGGAGTTCTGGGAATGGGCTATCCGCTCGGTGAAGGAGAAATATCCCGACATCAAGTTCATCGCCGAACTCTACGACGTGGGCATCTACCGCGACTACATCTATCGCGGCGGCTTCGACTACCTATATGATAAGGTGAACCTCTACGACCGTCTGCGCGGCATACAGTGCTGCAACGTGTCGGCAGCAAAAATCACGGAATGCTGGCAGACCGTCGACGGCATAGGCAACCACATGCTCAACTTCCTTGAAAACCACGACGAGCAGCGTTTCGCCTCCAAGGAATTTGCTGGCAACGCCAACCTCGTGTTGCCGTCGCTCGTTGTGAGCGCCACAATATCCACTGGTCCGATGATGGTTTACGCCGGACAGGAACTCGGCGAGCGCGCCGAAGATGCTGAAGGCTTCAGCGGCCTCGACGGACGCACCACCATCTTCGACTACTGGAGCGTGCCCACCCTCCGCCGCTGGTACAACGAAGGCAAATGCAACGACACCCTCCTCACCGCCGAAGAGGCTGCATTGCGCGCGCTCTACAGCAAGGTGCTCCACATAGCCAAGGACGAGAAGGCAATCAGCGAAGGCCAGTTCTTCGACGTGATGTACGTGAACTATAGCAACCCATCGTTCGACCCCCACCGCCAATACGCCTACCTGCGCAAAAGCGGTAACGAACTCATAGTGATTGCCGTGAACTTCGGAGGCGACTCCCATTGCGAAATCAACATTCCGCCGCACGCCTTCGACATCATGGGTCTGCGCCCTGGCAACTACATCGCCACCGAACTCATCAGCGGCAAGCGCCAGAAGAAAGAACTGTCGGCCGTAGTGCCTTTCCCCACCGACATTGCAGCCAACAGCGCAGTGATGTGGAAAATCAAACTCCGGCAGCAAAATGCCACCGACAAGAAAAATTCTTGCGCAAAGAAAGACCGTGATAAATAAAAAGTAGTAATTTTGCAGTCAAAATTCAGCAACAAAAGCTATGAATACAAACTTGCCACCCTACAAAATTTTCTCAGGTACAAAATCGCGCTATTTGGCAGAGTCCATTTGCGCAGAACTCGGTGTTGAACTCGGAAAAATGAACATCCAACGGTTTGCCGACGGCGAATTTGAAGTGTCGTTTGAAGAATCTATCCGCGGATGCGAAGTATTCTTGGTTCAATCCACATTCCCAAACACTGACAACCTCATGGAACTTCTACTCATGATCGACGCAGCAAAGCGCGCTTCTGCAAAGTCGATCATCGCTGTTATCCCCTACTTCGGATGGGCACGTCAGGACCGCAAGGACAAGCCACGCGTTTCAATCGCAGCGAAACTCGTAGCCGACCTTCTCAGCACAGCAGGCATCGACCGCCTCATCACAATGGACCTTCACGCAGACCAAATCCAAGGTTTCTTCAATGTTCCGGTCGACCACCTCTACGCTTCGTCAGTGTTTATCCCCTACATCCAGTCGCTCAAACTCGAAGACCTCGTGATTGCAACTCCTGATGTGGGTGGCGCAAAAAGAGCAAACAACTACGCAAAATATCTCAACGTGCCATTGGTGCTCTGCCACAAGCAAAGAGCAAAAGCCAACGTTGTTGAGCACATGACCGTAATCGGTGAAGTTGAAGGCAAAGACGTTATCATCATCGACGATATGGTCGACACCGCCGGCACCATCACCAAGGCTGCCAACCTCATGAAGGAAAAAGGCGCAAAATCAGTAAGAGCCCTCGCCTCCCATGCCATCATGAGCGACCCTGCATCGCAACGCGTTGACGAATGCGCACTGTCGGAAATCATTTTCTCCAACAGCATTCCTTACAGCGGTAACAGCAAGAAGGTGACCACCTTGTCAATCGCGCCGCTGTTTGCCGACACAATCCGCCGCGTGCACGAATACAAGTCAATCAGTTCACAATACTTGACCAAGTAAACTCATTTACAAAAATATCCGATAAGGGTGTGCCAAAAATGGCACACCCTTATTTTTTACTTTGATTACAACATTTAGGAATTGTAAACACAAAAAAGAGTACCAATTCACAGAATAAATCTCTAACTTTGAAATCAGATAAATACCTAACGAAATTACTAACCTAAACTAACATCATTATGAGAAAAATTTTTCTTTCTGTGATGCTACTCTGCGGCTCAAGCATGGGGTTCGCACAGTTGTTGGAGATAGGCGGCACTCAGCAAGTGACACTCCCAGCAGGTGCGAAAGTCGACATTGCGACAATCAGTCCAAACGGCGACTACCTCCTTGTGGCTGACCAGCAGAAGCAAGGTCTTCAAAAGTTGGATTTAGCGAGCGGACAACTGACCACTGTCACGACAGCCTATGGCTCGGAATACGACGCTAAAATCATCGACAACGGAAACACCATTGTCTATCGCGAAAACGAAATCGGCAAAGACAAACTCAAAAGGCAGTCACTCAAGTCGATTAACCTCCAAAACGGAGAAACAAGCACCATCGTCAGTGCCACACGCGACCTCCAAGGCGTTGCAGCCAACGGCAATGTGGTCTACGCAGTGAAGAAAGGCAAACTCTCCACCAAAGCATTCAACAATGCCAAAGCCGACAAAGCAACACCGGTTGCCTACGTTGAGTACGGCAAACTGATGATTAGTCGCAACGGCAAGGCAACCAACCTGTCGCCAAACGGCACTGAAGGACAAAGTTACCTTTGGCCATCAGTATCGCCCGACGGTAGCAAGGTGGTCTACTATCTTGCTGGCTCAGGAGCCTACACCTGCGACATCGACGGCAGCAACGTGCAGTTCCTTGGCACACTGCGTGCACCGAAATGGTACAACAACAACATCGTTGTGGGCATGCTCGACCGCGACAACGGCGAATTTGTAACCTCATCTGAGATTATCGCCTACTCAGCCGACGGCAAAGAGAAGCAAGTGCTCAGCGATGCAGAAACCGTGGCAATGTACCCATCAGTATCTGCCAACGGCGAGAAGATTGCATTCTCCACACCAAGTGGCGAGGCATACATTATTAATGTAAAAACGAAATAGACATGAAGAGCAGACTTTTGATAGCATCCGCAATCGTGGCACTCACCTGCGGAACAGCATACGCCGGCAAGACAGCCGACCAGGTCCGTATCTACATCAACCCGGGTCACGGCAGTTGGACAGGCAACGACCGTCCTTGCCAAACGATTGGCCGCCAGCCATACAACATCGAGAATGTAGATACAACAGGCTTCTTTGAGTCGAACACCAACCTTCACAAAGGCTTCGCCCTGCTCGACAAACTCGCAGCAGCAGGTGTGCCTTTCGACCGCACAAAGAACCAAACCAACAGCAACCCAGCACGCCTCGGCGCGGCGCTCGACCTCACACAGCACATAGTGATGTCGCACGTAAAGGCTGGACCTTATCCAGCAAAGAAAGGCGACGACAACGGCGAGTACAACCGCCCATTGTCTGAAATCCGTGAAGAGGTGGAAGCCAACAACTTCGACGTGTTCATCTCCATCCACTCCAATGCAGCAGGCGAAGGCTCAACAACCAACTATCCGTTGTTCTTGTTCCGCGGCAAAGACGACGAGACCTACTCCGCACCGGGCAGCAAGGAAATGGGACAGCACATTTGGCCTTACGCCTTTAGCAACGCCCACCAGCAATGGACATACTACAGCCTGACCAACTCCAACGTGCGCGGCGATGTTGACTTCTATGGTAGCGGTTCAGAGACAGAAAACAACGGCACCAAGTATATGGGCTACCTCGGAGTGCTCAAACACGGTGTTCCGGGCTTCCTTGTTGAAGGCTATTTCCACACCTACCAGCCAGCACGCCAACGCGCCCTCAACGACGACGTTTGCCGCCACGAGGGACACCAGTATGCACGCGGTCTTATCGACTACATGGGTTGGACGGCTGAAAAGACTGGTACAATCTACGGTATTGTGCGCGACCTGCACGAGAAATTTACCGACGCCCTCTACAAACCTATTGCACGCACCAACGATGTGTACAAACCTTTGAACGGCGTGACAGTGAAACTCCTCAAGAACGGTGCTGAGGTAGCAACCTACACTACCGACAACGAGTGGAACGGCGCTTTCGTCTTCGACAACATCGAGCCAGGCGAATACACCCTTTCCTACTCTGCTGAAGGCTACAAGGCTGCTACTGAGGAATACACCGCTCCGTTTACCGTAAAGGCCAACGATACTAACTACATCAGCGCATTCCTCGAGTCAGAAGACTATGTACCACCGACAGAGGTATTCGTAAACTATCCTGACGAACTGTCGGGCAACAAGGGCTACGGCGTACCTGAAGAGTACAAGATGGCTGCAAGCGAAGAAATCAGCCCATTGGCAACACAATTGGCCGACAAGACCGTACGCCGCCAGATCATCCGCAAGGGACATCTCTATGTTCTTGCCCTCGACGCAACCAACGAGCCTCACATCTACAATGTGAACCTCGCCGACAATTCAGTCGCAGAAATCTCAACTGCCGGCACAACACTCGACCACAACCGCGAGTTGAAAATTTCCGACATTGCCTTTACTGCCGACAACGTACTGCTTGCCACAAGTTATGGTGAAAACCAATACAGCGACTCTCAAATTGCCGAAGGCGACGTAAGAGGTTCTGTGGCAATCTACAAATGGGCTAACGACGACAATGGTCTGCCTACAGGCGACCCAGCAGAGTGGTTTACCTCTGAAAACTCAGGCAACTACTACAACGCCAAGACTGGTCAAACTCTCGCATACTCTGGCACAACTGAAGAAGGTTCTGCTGTTGTAACAGCACAGACCATCGGTAGTTCTACCTCTATGCGCTTCGTAGAGTTCGGCATCTCCAACGGTTCGTTGGCTACGACTACTTACATCAACAAGACAGTATCTGCAGAGTCGAACTACACTGCCAACAAACTTGGCTCCGACTATCAACTTGTCGTTTCTCCAGCAGCCGACAACCAGTATGTAATCGACGGCTCTAACACCAACCCGATTGAATGGCAGACTGCAGCAAGCAACAACGACGCTCCGCTTATGGGTCAAGTAAGTTCTTCGTTGATGGACGTAGCAGAAAACGGCGCAACATTCTTCAAATATGCTGACCACAACTTGATGGTTGCTCCAGCATTGGAGGACGGCAAAGTTACTGGCGTGAAACTGTTTGACGTGACACAAGGTCTTGACTACGCATTGAAAGTGAAGACTACTGGCGCAACAGTTACTCCTGCCGAGGCAACTTACGCTACTGCAATGGGCGAAGTGGTAACTACCAAGGACGCAGACGAGAAGATTATTGATGCCAACATCAATCTCTACCTCGTGCGCGACGGCAAAGTGACTAAATTCACTACTGCCGACGTTGAGCAACCAGTAGTACGCTACGAATATGCCTACGACCTCGTTCCAACAATCGGCGAAACTCAGTCTACATTCTCGTTCAAGTCGACAGGTGCTGCTTCGGAAGCCGCAATCGTATTCAAGGACGTGACTAACGGCGACATCATCGGCTACACAAGCCTTGGCGCAATCGAGGAAGGCGAACAGTCAAAGACTATCGACAACGACATGATTCCTGAAGGCGAAGTGGCATGGTCTGTACAGATCGCCAACCGCGGCGCTGCTAAACCGACCAAGTCTGCTACAGTTGAAGGCTTCAAGAAGGCTCGTGGTATTGTCATCGACAACACTCCAACAAGCAAATTCTTCGGTCAGATTTACATCGCTAACTGTAATGCAAACGACAACTTCGAGAAGGGTGTCTACATCTTCGACCGCAAACTCAACCACAGCGAGCATGCCTACGGTGCCAACGGTTATGTTGCTACCCACACAGCATCTCCTTACCGCTTGGGCATCAACGAGAATGGTGTAGTATTCGTTTCCGACTGGAACGACTCAACTTCAGGCATCCGTCTGCTCGACCCGGCTAACCTCAACGCCGACCCAACAGCCGCTCTTCCGGAACTCTTCCAGTACACCACACGTCAAAAGGATGGTGGCTTGATCAATGCCAACGGTGACTACATCGGCGGTTCTACAACAGCAGCCGCAATCTTCGGCACAGGTGAGAACACTAAACTCTACACCTTCGACGAAGATGCAAGCAACGTTATATTCCGCTACGACCTCGGCACGGCTCTCACTTGGAACCAGGCTCCGTCAGCCAACCTTGGTCACAACATGATGGACAACACCAACGTTGAACTCGTGCCTGACGAAAACGGTCTTTGGGTTGCCCAAAGCCGCGGCGCTGGCAACAATGCCACTAACTGTCCTTCGTTCATCTACTTGGACAACGATGGCAACGTTCTCTTCAACTCTGGAACAATTGCCGACAACCTCACCGGTACAAACGGTAGCGGTCTCGCAATCTCCAAGGACAAGAAGACATTGGTTGTAGCCGATGCCGACAGCAACTTGGCAGTGTTCAGCGTTACATGGAACGACAAGACTCCTTCGTTGAAATACGAATACACAGTGAAGACAGGCGGCACAATCACCAACCAGATGCAGTTTGACTATGCAGGCAACCTCTACGTGCTCAACCAGTCAGCCCTTCAGGTATGGTCATTGCCAACCGACAACGCAGTTATCGACACTCCTGCTGCCAAGACTATCACAGTTCGCGAATCTGGCGTAAGCAAGAACGTGATTTCAGCATCAGTCAAGGTTTATCCTAACCCTGCAACAGATGTTGTAACTGTTGAAGCAAGCGAAAACGTAGACAACATCAGCGTCTACAACCTTTCGGGTGCTGCAGTCAACGCAAGTGCAAACATCGACGGCAACCGCGCCACTATCAACGTGAGCGACCTCGCCGCAGGTGTCTACTTCGTGAAGATCAACAACGGTAAAGCAGTAAGAATCATTAAGAAATAAAGATTTCTTATAATCCTATCCAAGGGCAGCCACATTTGCGGCTGCCCTTTTTTGCTACCCCTCCCCGACTTTTTAACAACAATTTGACATCAAAACAAGCAATTTAATTACGATTTTATTTTGAATACTCGGATTATATAGGTAATTTTGCATCGTCAAAAACGAAAAAATTAATTAATGATACAGGCGAATTCAATTTCTCTAAGCATTATTCTTCTATCTGGTTCTATTATTATCGAGTCAGAGCAGAAGGGTTTTGTTATGTGAGACCATTTGAATAGTCAACGCTACAAACCTTTCTGACAAAAAAGAAAGGTTTTTTTATTTTAATAGGATTATGGACAACAAACTGTTTATCTTCGACACCACGCTCCGCGACGGCGAGCAAGTGCCCGGCTGCCAACTCAACACGGTTGAGAAAATTCAGGTAGCAAAGGCACTCGAATCGCTGGGAGTCGACATCATCGAAGCCGGCTTCCCAGTGTCGAGCCCGGGCGACTTCAACTCAGTAATCGAGATTTCCAAAGCCGTGACGTGGCCTACAATCTGCGCCCTCACCCGTGCGGTGGAGAAGGACATCGACGTTGCAGCCGAAGCCCTGAAGTATGCCAAGCGCAAGCGCATCCACACAGGCATCGGCACGTCGGACTCACACATAAAATACAAGTTCAACTCCAACCGCGAAGAAATCATCGAGCGCGCCGTAGCGGCAGTGAAGTATGCCCGCCGCTATGTCGACGACGTTGAGTTTTATGCCGAAGACGCTGGTCGCACCGACAACGAGTATCTTGCACGCGTGGTCGAGGCGGTAATCAAAGCCGGAGCCACTGTGGTCAACATCCCCGACACCACAGGCTACTGCCTGCCATCGGAATACGGAGAGAAAATCAAGTACCTCATCGACCACGTTGACGGCGTTGACAAAGCCATAATCTCTACCCACTGCCACAACGACCTCGGCATGGCAACCGCCAACACTATGAGCGGTGTGCTCAACGGTGCGCGCCAAGTGGAGGTGACCATCAACGGCATAGGCGAACGCGCGGGCAACACCGCCCTTGAGGAAATCGCCATGATTATCAAGTGCCACAAGAACATCGACATCAACTGCAACATCAACACTCAGAAGATCTACCCTACGAGCCGTATGGTGTCGAGCCTGATGAATATGCCAGTGCAGCCCAACAAGGCTATTGTGGGACGCAACGCATTTGCGCACTCGTCGGGCATCCATCAGGACGGAGTGCTGAAAAATGTGCAGACCTACGAAATCATCGACCCACACGACGTGGGCATCGACGACAATGCCATTGTGCTCACCGCCCGTAGCGGTCGCGCGGCGTTGAAAAACCGTCTGGCTATCCTCGGCGTGAAACCTTCATCGGAGAAACTCGACCAAATCTATGAGGAATTTCTCAAACTCGCCGACAAGAAGAAGGACATCAACGACGACGACATCCTCATCCTCGCTGGAGTGGACCGCACCAACAACCACCGCATCAAATTGGACTACCTTCAGGTTACGAGCGGCGTTGGCATTCGCCCAGTTGCAAGCATCGGCTTGAACATCAGCGGAGAGAAATTTGAGGCAGCAGCCAGCGGCAACGGTCCTGTTGACGCAGCCATCAATGCACTCAAGCGCATCATCGAGCGCACAATGACCATCAAGGAATTTACAATTCAGGCCATCAGCAAGGGCAGCAACGACGTGGGAAAGGTGCACATGCAGGTGGAATACAACGGACACATGTACTATGGCTTCGGTGCCAACACCGACATCATCGCGGCATCGGTCGAGGCTTATATTGACTGTATAAACAAATTTAAAGACTAAAATATCTTATCGACAATGAACACTCTTTTTGACAAAATTTGGGACAAGCACATCGTGCAAACCGTCGACGACGGCCCAACGCAATTATATATCGACCGTCTCTACTGTCACGAAGTGACAAGCCCACAGGCTTTCGACGGACTGCGCAAGCGCGGCATCAAGTGCTTCCGCCCTGACCAGATTGTCTGCATTCCTGACCACAATACACCTACCCACGACCAGGACAAGCCTATCGAGGACCCTGTTTCGCGTGCGCAGGTCGACACTCTTGAGCGCAATGCCAAGGAGTTTGGCGTAACATATTATGGCATGATGAACCCGAAGAACGGCATCATCCACGTCGTAGGTCCAGAGCGCGGACTGACGTTGCCAGGCATGACTATCGTGTGCGGCGATTCGCACACTTCGACCCACGGCGCTATGGGTGCGGTTGCCTTCGGCATCGGCACCAGCGAGGTGGAGATGGTGATGGCGTCGCAATGTATCCTTCAGGCACGCCCGAAGACCATGCGCATCACCGTCAACGGCAAACTCGGCAAGGGTGTAACTGCCAAGGACCTTGCTCTCTATATGATGTCGAAGATGACCACCAGCGGCGCTACGGGCTACTTCGTAGAATACGCTGGTGAGGCAGTGAAATCGCTCTCGATGGAAGGCCGCTTGACCCTCTGCAACCTGTCAATCGAGATGGGTGCGCGCGGCGGCATGGTCGCTCCCGACGAAACTACATTCGAATATATCAAAGGCCGCGAAAATGCGCCTAAGGGCGAAGCGTGGGACAAGGCTCTCGAATACTGGAAGACGCTGAAAAGCGACGATGATGCGGTGTTTGACAAGGAAGTGGTCTACGACGCTGCCGACATCGAGCCGATGATTACCTACGGCACTAACCCGGGTATGGGCACAGGCATCTCGAACAATATCCCTACGACCGAAAATCTCTCGGAGGCTGAAAAGACTTCATTCCTCAAATCATTGAACTATATGGGCTTTGAGCCGGGCGACAAACTCCTCGGCAAAAAGGTTGACTACGTGTTCCTCGGAGCATGCACCAACGGTCGCATCGAGGATTTCCGTGCATTCACGTCGTTGGTGAAGGGTCACAAGAAAGCCGACACAGTTACGGCATGGCTCGTACCGGGCTCATGGGAGGTGGACCGTCAAATCCGCGAGGAAGGTTTGGACAAAATCCTTGCCGAAGCCGGTTTTGAAATCCGTCAGCCGGGCTGCTCAGCGTGTCTGGCAATGAACGACGACAAAATCCCTGCCGGGAAATATTCGGTTTCTACAAGCAACCGCAACTTTGAAGGACGCCAAGGTCCAGGTAGCCGCACAATGCTTGCGAGCCCGCTCACAGCAGCCGCAGCAGCCATAACAGGCGAAGTTACCGACCCACGCAAATTTTTATAAACACAATCAATCATCATAGCAATGAAGCAGAAATTCAACATCATACAAAGCACCTGTGTGCCTCTTCCTTTGGAGAATGTAGACACCGACCAAATCATCCCGGCTCGTTTCCTTAAGGCCACAACCCGCGAAGGCTTTGGCGACAACTTGTTCCGCGACTGGCGTTACGACAAGCAGGGCAACAAAATCGACTCGTTTGTGCTCAACGACCCTAAATACGGCGGTCAAATACTTGTGGCTGGCAAGAACTTCGGTTCGGGTTCGAGCCGCGAGCATGCTGCATGGGCTATCGCTGACTACGGTTTCCGCGTGGTGGTTTCAAGTTTCTTCGCGGACATCCACAAGAACAACGAACTCAACAACTTCGTGCTGCCTGTAGTGGTGTCGGAGGCGTTCCTTGCCGAACTCTTCGACTCTATCTTCGCCGACCCTAAAACCGTGGTCACAGTCAACCTTCCAGAGCAGACCATCACCAATGAGGCAACAGGCCACAGCGAAAAATTTGAAATCAACGGCTACAAGAAGCATTGCCTGATTAACGGCCTTGACGACATCGACTTCCTTCTTGCAAACAAAGACAAAATCGAAGACTACGAAACAAAGAAGGCATGAAGGGTCCGCTGATAGAAATAATGGACACCACGCTCCGCGACGGCGAGCAGACATCGGGCGTAAGTTTCTCAAAAAGTGAGAAACTGAGCATCTTCCGTCTGCTGGTGGAGGAACTCCACGTGCCGCGCATCGAGGTGACTTCTGCAAGGGTTTCGGCGGGCGAATTTGACACGGTGAAGCGCATCTGCGACTGGGCGCGCGCCAACGGGCATCTGGAGAAAGTGGAGGTGCTCGGATTTATCGACGGCGGCAAGTCTGCCGAATGGACCGTCGATGCTGGCGCGCAGGTAATCAACCTTCTGGCGAAGGGCAGCGAGCGCCATTGCCGCCAGCAGTTGGGCAAGACGCCCGACGAGCATATCGCCGACATCAAGAACGAGATTGCCATCGCCGTTGCCAAAGGACTAAAGGTGAACCTCTATCTTGAAGACTGGTCGAACGGCATCAGCCAATCGCCTGACTATGTGTTCAAGTTTATGGACGCTCTCCGCAACGAACCTGTGGAGCGGTTTATGCTACCCGACACGTTGGGCATCCTCGACCCGTACGATACGTTTGACTATGTGAAGCGTATGGTGAAGACCTACCCTGAACTGCGATTCGACTTCCACGCCCACAACGACTACGACCTTGCCACGTCAAACCTGTTTGCGGCGCTCAAGGTGGGGGCGTCGGGTGTGCACTGCACCATCAACGGCCTCGGTGAGCGTGCCGGCAACGCTTCGTTATCGAGCGCCATCGCCGTAATCCACGACATGCTACACATGGACACGGGCATCGACGAGACGAAAATCAACAAGGTGAGCCACCTCATCGAGTCGTATTCTGGCGTTGCCATTCCGCCTAACAAGCCTATTGTCGGCGACTACGTGTTTACGCAATGCGCTGGCGTGCATGCCGATGGCGACAGCAAGGACAATCTCTACTCCTCGCAACTCGCCCCGGAGCGCTTCGGGCGCACGCGCGAATATGCCCTCGGCAAACTCTCAGGCAAGGCGAACATCCGCAAGAATCTTGAGGCACTGGGCATGGAACTGAGCGAAGAAAACATACGCAAGGTGACGCAGCGCATCACCGAACTTGGCGACAAGAAGGAGATTGTCACGCCAGAGGACCTTCCGTTCATCATCAGCGACGTGGTGAAGCACGGCAGCCACAGCGAGAAAATCAAACTTATCAACTACCAGTTGTCAATCACCAAGGACCTCCGCCCTACTGCCATCCTGAAAATCGAAATCAATGGAAAGCAGTACATGGAGAGTTCGGTGGGCGACGGTCAGTATGACGCCTTCGTGAAATCGCTGCGCAAAATCTACCGCGGACAGCGCCGCCGCGAGTTCCCACGGCTCACCAACTACTTGGTAAACATCCCGCCCGGCGGACGCACCGACGCCCTTGTGCAGGCTACCATCCACTGGGAATACAATGGACGCACACTCAAGACCGTGGGCCTCGATGCCGACCAGACTGAAGCGGCAATCAAGGCTACAATCAAAATGCTCAACATTGTTGAGGATTACATAGAAACAGTAAAAACCAACAAATAAATCAGATATGAAACTGAAAATAGCAGTACTTCCGGGTGACGGTATCGGACCCGAAATCATGGACGTGGCTCTCGACGTAGTGAAAGCCACTGCAAAGAAATTCAACCACGAATTGGAATACAAGAAAGCCCTCGTCGGCGCTTGCGCTATCGACGCTGTTGGCTCTCCATATCCTGAAGAGACCCACAAACTGTGCATGGAGTCGGACGCAGTGCTCTTCGGCGCTATCGGCTCACCGAAATATGACAACGACCCTACGGCTAAAGTGCGTCCTGAGCAAGGTTTGCTCGCTATGCGCAAGCAACTCGGTCTGTATGCCAACATCCGCCCGGTAACCACATTCCCAAGCCTCATCTACAAGTCGCCGTTGCGTGCCGACCTCGTTGAGGGTGCAGACTTTATGTGCATCCGCGAACTCACTGGCGGCCTTTATTTCGGTCGTCCACAGGGTCGTAGCGAAGACGGACAGACTGCCTACGACACTTGCGTATATTCACGCTACGAAATCGAGCGCATCGTGCGCCTCGCCTACGCATCGTGCGCCTTGCCTACCAGTATGCCGAGAAACGCCGCAAGAAGGTGGCTGTTGTCGACAAAGCAAACATCCTCGCTACCTCACGTCTGTGGCGCGAAGTTGCCAAAGAGATTGCAGCCGAATTTCCTGACGTTGAAACGGAGTTCCTCTATGTTGACAACGCTGCAATGCGCATAATCCAATGGCCAAAGGCTTTCGACGTACTCGTAACCGAAAATATGTTTGGCGACATCCTCACCGACGAAGGCTCTGTAATCACTGGCTCACTGGGTATGCTTCCATCGGCTTCGGTGGGTGTCCACACATCGGTGTTTGAACCTATCCACGGCTCTTACCCACAGGCTGCTGGCAAGGACATAGCCAACCCATTGGCAACAGTGCTCTCCGCTGCAATGATGCTTGAATATTCATTCAACCTCAAGGAGGAGGCAGAACTTATCCGCAAGGCGGTCAACGCCTCTATGGACGCAGAAGTTGTTACCGAGGACATCGCTGCCAAGGGCGCAAAAGCCTACAAGACAAGCGAAGTGGGCAAATGGCTCGTTGACTACATCGAGAAAGCATAATTCGATCACCTTTTCATATCCTGAGCGGACGCGGCAAGACTTTTTGCTGCGCCCGCTTTTTTTCAGAAGAAAAAAGGCGCGTTTTTTAATATTTATTCGCAAAAAATCCTTTTAAAGTTACGATATTATCGTATCTTTGCAGTTATTAGAAGTAACGCACTGACAAGTTATGGACTACAAAGCATTGATCGAACTACTTTCCCATGAATGCAACTTTCGGCTGGACGACAACATCATGTTGAAATTCCTCCAAGGCGGCACTCTGAAGCATCTGCGCAGCGGCGAAATCTTGATCAATGCCGGCGATTTCAATAGCAACGTGTTTATCGTAGTTTCGGGCATTATCCGCTTCTCCGACATGAACGGAGAGAGCGAGCGCACCTCCGCCTTCGGGCTTCCTGGCACCTTGTTCATGTCGAAGCACTCGTTTGTCAAGAGCCTGCCGTCCTACTATCAGGTGGATGCGTGCTGCGAAACCACACTCTTGAGCATCCCAGCGAAGCATTACTGGCTCATGGTTAAGGAGTCGCACGAATTTGCCGAATGGTCGCTCCACATGGCGCAGGAAGAACTGTTCTATCAGGAGCGGAAAAACATGGTAATCAACGGAAACGCAAAGGAACGCTTCAACGCCATGATAAAGAACCGCCCGGAAATCATGAGGCACGTGCAGCAGAAAATCATTGCGTCCTATTTGGGCATCACGCCTCAATATTTATGCAGACTGAAGAGGATTGTAAACTTTGAATAGCATGGAAATGGCATTGGACGGCAAATCCTTCAATGTCATTTTTCGTTTGCCCGCAATCAAAATCCGCCATTTTGTCGCTAAATTGCGCTTTTTTAATGCAAAATGGCAACGCAATTAATTTAGTATAACTGCTATAAGTATTCTTCGCAGTATTTTTGCTTGAGAATCCAGAATAGGATAATTTTGTATATATACAACAAGACATATTCGAATGAATAAAATTCTACTATTTTTAGCGACATCCGCATTGTGCTGGTCAACGACCAACGCACAGCAAACCATAAAAGCGCCATTCGCAAGCGCCACCAAATCCTTGGTGACCAATCCAGAGGGCACGCTCAAAGACTATGGCATGAGCCTGTATATGTATGTCAACGCTCTTCAGCCTGACTACGACGAATACGACCTCAAAAGTCCGCTGGTGTTTAGCGCCGACGGCTCCACCGTATGGTTCAAAAACCTGTTTATGGACAACCTCGACGGCTATGCCAAGGGCGAAATCGCCGACGGCAAAGTGACAGTAAAATCTGGACAATACGTTACCGACAGCGAGGACGGCAAGAAACTCTATCTTCTGGCGTTCACCGTGAGCAACAGCAGCGCAACGCTCGTCGACGCTTTCACAATGTCGTTCAGCAACGGACACATGCGCAGCACCGACGACAGCGTTTATCTCGGACTGTTTTCCTACAACGAGGTCGCACAGACTTATTCGCTGGCAAGTACTTACGCCCACACCTACATTTTTGACGAAGTGACGGCAACCGCCACCCAAGTGCCAGCGGAAGCCACGACGGAGAAATATATGCTCAACTTCTACGACAACTGGCGCGGCGGCGACTACAAGCGCGTGGTTGACGTTGCCCGCCAAGGCAGCGACATCTACATCAATGGTCTGTCGTTCGACTCGCCAGAGGACTACGTAAAAGGCTCAGTGGAGGACGACGAAGCAATCTTCGAGTCTGGTCAGCCGCTGTTCAACAACCCTTCGTTCTGGCTTCGTCTGGACGGAGCGAATGCCAACGGCACAAGTTATGTGGGCACGACCGACTTCTCGTTTGACATCGCCGCCGACGGCTCAATGACACTCAATCAAGATGCGTTGTGCGAGAAGTATATGTTTGACGGCGGCAACTATGACATCATCACCAAGGTGAAACTCACGAAATACGCCGGCGATGTGGCTGCCACGCCTGCCACGCCGCAATATCTGAAATGCGTGAACTCCAGTTACGGACTGCAAACCACCTTCGTGCTTCCGCTCACCGACGAGAACGGGGCGGAACTCAATCCAGACAATCTTTACTACCGCATATACATCGACGGAGAGGTCTACACCTTCAACCCTGCCGACTATCAGGGCGTGGACGAAGCGATGAGCCTTGTGCCGTGCTACTACTACAACAGTTACACCTTCAACGAGGTGTACCGCAACCGCTACAAACTCTTCTATTTCAGCGACACGTCGTCAAACTGGAAGAAGATGGAGGTGGAAAGCGTCTACGTTGTCGACGGCGTAGCGACGGTTTCTGCTGGACGCTCTTCGGCAAACAACCCTAACGCTGGTGTTGAAGAGGTTGATGCCAATGCCAATGTGGTGAACGTTGCCTACACCGACCTCCTTGGTCGCCAAGCCGACGGCGAGAGCAGCGGACAGATTCTCATCAAGACTACTACCTACGACAACGGCACAGTAAAGCGTGAGAAGGTCGTAGCCAAAACTTGCAAATAATCAACAATAAAATAGTTTCATTATGAAAAAACTCGGACTGATTTATCTATTCGCCAGCGCGATGCTCTGTCTTGGCCAGCCGGCTATGGCAGAAACAGTGCAGGTGGGCGAATGCAATGCTTTCGGTCAATATGTGATTTCTGACCTTACGAAAAGTAAGTTTGAAATTGTCTATCCCGCCGAACGATTGTCGGGGCTTAACGGCGCCTGCAAAATCGAAAAGATGGCTTTCCCCTACGTTCATAGCGAGCAAGGCGGTTCTGTATCAGGAGAATATCCTTCAAATATGAAGATTTATCTTGAAAACACCACCGATGCCGAAGTAAGTTCAGACTTCCACGACGTGAGCAACATGACCCTCGTTTTCGACGGCACAGTGAAATTCTGGGGCGGCTCGGAAAGCGACCCTAATTGGCAGGAGTTTGAATTTACCACGCCATTCGAATACTCTGGGCGCAACCTCCGCATGTATGTGCTCAAGGACGACGACAACTACACTGTAATCGAATGGGGCGAACAGTTGAACTGGGGCGTGCGCACTCTTATGCAAACGTCGTGGGGTAGCACTTACGGTTGGGAGAAAATCAAGAACAAGACCAACGTGTTCCCTGTAACCAAATTTGAAACATCGCCTCTCACCGACCCTGCACTCACCAGTAGCCTCTACAACTGGCAACTCGGCGATGCTACAATCGGCGAAACATATACTCAGGACGTGACAATCAGCGGTCAACGCCTTACGGGCGACGTGACAATCACCGCCGGCAACCAAATCACTGTCAGCAAAACTACCATCAGCAAAGCCGACGCTGAAGCCGAAGGCGGAGCATCGTTCACAATGACATTGCCAGTTAGCGACGAGGTTGCAAACGCTGACCACATCACGCTCTCTACTCCAGGATGCGAGGACTTGGTAATCAACGCTTCATGGACTCCGAAATGGAAGAAGCCGGATGCCACAATCACCCTCAACCCGACCTCAATCGAAGCCGGCGACGCAGTTCTCCATCAGAATTTGGTCAAGACCGTGGAAATTACGACGACAGGCACGCTCTACAACGGCATCACCGTCAGCGCACCTACGACCGACGCTGTAACCGTAACTCCGCTTTATTTCTCCAACGAGGACCTCGCAAGCGGTAAGGTTACGCTCACCGTGACTATCAACCCGGACAACACCGAAACAAGCCGCGACAAGGTGGTGCTCACTACCCGTGGCATGGACGACATCGAATTACCAATCAAATGGAATCCTATACTTGGCTACGAAGCCGTTGAATATCAGATTGGCGAAAGCAACGACTACTCGCAGAAAGTGCCTTTGTTCAGCACATGGGAAGCAAGCGAGAGCGAAATGATTTACCGTGCCAAGGACCTCAATCTGAAGAAAGGCACTAAAATCCGCCGCATCGCGTTCCCGATGACGTTCAACTCGAATGTAGTTGCTGAAGACATAACTCTCTCACTTGCCAACACCACCGACAAGGCTGTAGGCAAGGAGTTTACAGAAGGTATGACCCAGGTTGCGAAAGTAACGAAGGTCATCCCTGCCGGCGGAAGCATCGAACAGGCAACGCCGTTCTACAACCTGATTTTCGACCTTCCAGAAGCATTCGTCTACGACGGCTCGAACCTCAGATTGCGCATCAAAGGCGTGAGCGATGAGGTTTCGGAGCGTTGGTACTTTTCCAACGACTCAAAGCGCAAAGGCGAAATGCCTGTGCTCGTGCGCGCAGCCGAGAGCGAAGCCGCTCTTGCCAACTGCTCTTTTGAGGCAAGCAACATGCAGCGCACAAGCGCTACCTTCCCTGTAATCAAGATTACCGCGGTGGACGAAAGCAGCCACAGCGACACTGAGTTCAGCCTCGACAGTTACAGTTGGGTGAACGGCGTTTCGCAGGTGGGTCGCTCTTACACCAAAACGGTCACTGTTTCTGCCAAGAACCTGAAAGGCGACATCACCGTAAGCAGTTCTACTAATGCTGCCGTGACAGTAAGCCCAATGACCATTGCGAAAGCCGATGCTGAAGCAGGCTCTGCTACGTTCGACATCGTGCTCAACGTAACAGACTTGACTGCAAAAGAAGCATCGTTCACCCTCTCTGCTGAGGGCGCGGATGCCGTTGAATACCCAATCTTCTGGACACCGACCGACGAAATCGTAGAACCTGACGCTCAGGCTGGCACGATTAGCGGTTGGGAAGCCTACACTCCGTTTGACTTGACTTCGCAACAAAGCAAATGCGAATTTGTCTACCGCGCCGAGGATCTCGAACTCGACGGATCGAACAAATACGTCAAGGAGATTGCCTACCCTTACTATCACGAGGCACTCCACGGCGATGCTGACCCGTTCACATCGAAGGTTACAGTCTACGTTGCCAACACTTCGGCTACCGACGTGCCTAACGAGGACGAAGACTTTACCGACGTGAGCACACTGACTAAGGTGTTTGAGGGCAACATCACATTCGACGGCGGCTCAATCAACGAGCCTGAATGGGTGAAGATTCCGTTTGATGAGAAATTCCTCTACACTGGCGGCAACCTCCGCATCGTCACAATGCACGACTGCACGGACATCGATAACATCTCCGACCAGGCAAGTTTCAACAAGTTCTTCTTCGGTCAGGACCTCGAGAAAGCGGCAAACCAATATTGCCTCTACACCTACGACAACGAACTCCGCTACAACACTGGTCGCCACTATCCAGTGGTTACCTTCGTGCTCGAAGATGCTCCTACGGTAAGACTTGATGCCGAGAGTTGGGAAGCCGGCTCGGTAGAAGTGGGTCAGACCTACACCAAAACCGTGACCATCACAGCATCGAGCCTGCTCGGCGACATCATCATTAGCGACCCATCGTCGAACGAGGTCACTATCGACCGTCAACTCATCGAGCGCAACAAGATTGAAGGCACTGGCTACGCCGCATTCACGCTGACTCTCACACCAAGCGAGAGCACAAGCAACGGCGACTACATTGAAATCTTCACCGAGGGTGGCGAAACGATTACGTTCCCTATCAACTGGCACGTGCCTGGTAGCGTTGGCTCGATGGTGTTCGACCAGCCGCGCGACGTTAATGTCTACGACGTGCTTGGTCGCAAGGTGCTTGACACTCGCATTGAAGGCGACCTTCAGTCTGGTCTCCAACAAGTGCTCAACCAGGGCATCTATGTCGTGAAAGCAGGCAACGACGTTTACAAAAT
Source organism: Eubacterium sp. CAG:180 (assembly GCA_963590405.1). GTDB lineage: Bacteria > Bacteroidota > Bacteroidia > Bacteroidales > Muribaculaceae > Limisoma. The sequence continues at coordinate 26,807 of CAVAPE010000005.1, forward strand.
CAAAGTGAACAAGTAATCTCATAACTTCAAACTATAGGACGGCGCACAGAATTGTTGACTGGTTCATCAAGGTCTGTGCGCTTTTTTATAAACAAAACAGCGAATGAACAATAAACATCTAATAATCGCAGCAACATTTCTTGCCGGATGCTTTGCCGAAGCATCGGCAGTGACGGCAAGTCCTGCGTTCTACACCTACCGCCAACCCGACGGCACGGAAATCAGGTTGTCGCAATGCGGCGACGAGAATTTCCACTTTTTTGTCGACAAGGATGGCTACCCTATCACCCTATCGGCTGATGGCTATTACCGCTACATCGATGCCGACGGCAATGTGGGCAACACGAAAGTATCGGGCGATGAAACCGCTAAGCACAGCAAGTCTCTGCACTCGGTATCGCCACAGACAATCATCCGTAACTACATCAGCCGCGTGAATCCGACAATAACCTACCGCAACGACCTCGCTGTGCCCAAGTCAATCGCCACGGGCAAGAAGAAGAACCTTGTGATACTGGTTGAATATCAAGACAGGAAGATGACCATCGGCGACTACGAGCATTTCAATAATATGCTCAACCAGACTGACTACAACTACAACGGCGCGACGGGCAGTTGCCACGACTATTTCTACGAGAACTCGATGCAGCAGTATGATCCGAGTTTTGATGTTTATGGTCCGGTCACTCTGTCGCACAACTTTGCCTACTACGGTGAGGACGTAACTGGGCAAACGGGCAACGACAAGCGTGCTGGTGACTTGATAAAAGAGGCGTGCGAACTGCTCGACGACGAGATTGACTTTTCGCAGTACGACAACGACGGCGACGGATATGTCGACAATGTGTATGTGTTCTACGCTGGCAAAGGTCAGCACGACGGCGGAGAAGCCACGACAATCTGGCCTCACTCGCAGTATCTGGAACGCACAGATGCGGGCACGTTTGAGGCTGACGGCGTGACAGTCAACCGCTATGCCATTTCCAACGAACTCCGCGGCGACGACCAATTGGTGGGCATCGGAGTGTTCTGCCACGAATTTTGCCACGTGCTGGGACTGCCAGACCTCTACGACACTTACGACACTTCAAACCACACTATGGGCTTCTGGAGCGTACTGTCGGTGGGCAACTACCTCAACAACGGCAACACGCCGGCAAATATGTCGTCGTATGAACGCTATTTCCTCGGATGGCTCACGCCTTCGCAGTTTGGAAAGCCAAACGACATCTCGCTGAACCATATCAACACAAATGCCGCCTACATCGTTCCCGTGGAGGGTAAATCTACCGAATATTTCCTTATAGAAAACCGCCAGAAAATCGGTTGGGACTCGTTCCTGCCGTGGCATGGTATGCTGGTTTGGCACATCGACTACAACGCTGAAGCGTGGTCGCTCAACATTGTGAACGCTCGCCAGAGCCACCAATATGTCGACCTCATTGAAGCCGACGGCATCGCCAACGACGAAACCTACAGCGGCGACCCGTTCCCAGGCACAAGCGGCAAAACGAGTTTCACGGGCACGACAAGTCCAGCGTTTGTCAGTTGGACGGGCGAAACGATGCCTCCTATCACCGACATTGCGGAGAGCGACGAGGGTATTATTACCTTCAAGGTGCTCGGCGGCAAACGCGACCTTACGCCTACCGCAGTTGAGTTTTCCGACATCACTCCGGTGTCGTTCACAGCATCGTGGACGCCGTGCAGCGACTGCGATTTCCAACTCGTCAGCGTCTACGCCAAAGACGGCGAGGAGAAAAATTACATTGCTGGCTACGAGGACAAGCGTGTGGACACTGCAACGGCATCGCTCACCCTTGACGGTCTTTCTCCGTTGACCACCTACTACGTCACCGTAACGGCAGCGACCGACTACGATGCCGCCGAGGCTAAGGAAAACGAGGTCACTACCCTACCGCCAACATTCGATATGCTCCCAGTCGTTGCCACCGAGGCAAGCGACGTAACGCCAACAAGTTTCACCGCCCACTGGGAAGCGCTCGATGGGGCTACGTCCTACGAATTGAGCGTGAAGAAGCGTACAATCGACGATACTGTCTACTCGGAGGTCAATGACTTCACAGGCAAGGCTCTGCTCGACGGCTGGTCGGGTAAGACAGCATCCTACTTCAGTGCAAAGGGCTACTACGGCGAGGCTGCGCCAGCAGTCAGCGTGGCAAGCAATGGCGACTACATCGAAAGCCGCAGATACAAGGAGGTGAAAAGCCTGTCGCTCTGGACTCGCACAATGTCGTACTCATCGCTCAGCCAGTTGCTCGTGGAGGGCTTCGACGGCACGGCGTGGGAAACCATCGACGCTATACAGATGGCTCAAACGAGCGAGGAGGGCAAGGCGTATGCCTACAGCATCGCCGACGGCACACTGCCAAGCGGATGCTCTGCCATCCGCCTCGAATATGCGTCGGATGCGGAAAAGCCAGGGCGTATGCTTATTGACGACATCAAGATTGGCTATAACGTTCCTGATGTCGACGAGACATTTGCCGACTACGATTGGCTAAACGTTGGCAACGTCACAGAGAAGGCTATCGCTGGAATGGAAGAAAACAAGATTTATGTCTACTTCGTGCGCGCCAAGAGTGGCGACTTGACAAGTCTTGCGTCCAACGAGGTTGTTGTACCGCTCGGTGCTGGCAGTGTGAGTCAAGTCAGCGCCGCCGACAGAGTGACGATGGTCAACGGACTTCTCTCAATCCAGTCGTCGGCCAACGCCAAAGTGGAGGTCGTCACCGTCACAGGACAAATCCTCGACACGGGAGTGACCGACAATAGCGGACACTACTCGCTGCAACTGCCTAAGGGCATCTACATTGTCCGCGTCGGCTCCGCCGCCTATAAAACCGCCGCATTTTAGGTCCAAGTTCCCAAAAACAGAAAGGCTCGATTGCACCACGCAATCGAGCCTTTGTTATTCAATAACGTAGGGTTATTTCTTCTTTACATAAGGGAGGACGGCGTCGCGCCAGACGAGATAGCCAGGACCGAGGAGGTGAAGGCCGTCGTTGGTAAAGCCCTTACGCATACTGCCAGTAGCGGGGTCGACCATCTGCGAGTAGAGGTCAATCCACGTAATGCCGCGGCGCTCCGCCATTGCCTTGTAGAGTCGATTTGTTTCCACGATTACCTGCTCCTTGCCAATCATCTTGCGGTAGCGGTTGAAACTGTTGTCGATAGGCAGAAGACTTTGCAGATAGATTTTTGTGCGTGGCGAACCTTTCTGTATCTTGTCGATGAGTTGCTCCATTGCCGTGCAGAGGCTGTCGGGGGTGAGATCGTGGGAGATGTCGTTGACACCGCCGAGGATAAACACCTTCGCTGGCTGGCCAGCGATTATCGGGTCAACACGGTCGATAAACCCTTGTATCACGTCCGACGAGATGCCGCGGTTCTTCACATTCTGCATGCCCAACAGTTCATGCCATTCGCAGCCGTTGGTCTGACTGTCGCCGAGAAACACCACGTCCTTCTTCCCTATCGGCAACTCCTCGAAGAGAGAAGAGCGCTGAAAGTAGAATTCGTTGTAGACATACTTTTCCTCTGCGGTCATATTGCTTGAAAAAAGCGTCGCCGCCAAAAGCAACGACGCTACTATAGATTTTCTCATTTCGTGAAAATGATTGTTTAGTGTTCCGAGCGATAAGCATCGACTGCGACTTTCACAGAGCCGTGAAGGAGCAACAGGCGTTTTGCCTCCTCATAAGGCAATCCGAGTTCCTCAACGACCATACGGGTGCCGCGGTCCACGAGTTTTGCGTTGGTGAGTTGCATGTTTACCATCTTGTTGCCTTTCACGCGACCCATCTGAATCATTACCGAAGTGGTAATCATATTGCAAATCATCTTTTGTCCTGTACCCGATTTCATACGAGAACTGCCAGTTACATATTCCGGACCTACAATCATCTCGATAGGAATGTCGACAACCTCCGAAATTGGAGCATCGGGATTTGATGAGATAGAAGCCGTGAGCAAGCCATGGGCACGAGCCTCTTTGAGTGCACCGATAACGTAAGGCGTTGTGCCGGAAGCGGCGATGCCGATAACGGTGTCCTTGTCGTTGATGTCGTAAGCCTCAAGGTCCTTCCAGCCTTGTGCGGTGTCGTCCTCTGCGTTCTCAACTGGGTTGCGGAGAGCAATGTCGCCGCCGGCGATAAGACCGATGACCCATCCTGGATCCATACCGAATGTAGGCGGAATCTCGGAAGCATCGAGCACACCGAGACGACCTGAAGTGCCAGCGCCCATATAGAAGATGCGGCCGCCTTTCTTCATGCGTTTCACAATGCCCGTAACAAGTTTCTCAATCTGAGGGATTGCCAATTTCACCGCGTCAGCCACTTTGTGGTCCTCGGTGTTGATATCTTCGAGTATCTCACGCACCGACTTCTTTTCCAAGTCGTTGTAGAGCGATGATTGTTCGCTGATTTTTACGAATGCCATAGTCGTTTTAATTATTTTGAGTGATATTTCAACAAGCCCTCCATCGGACTCTTGATAACGGTTTCAATATGGATGTCGAGCGCCTTTGCTGCCTCGCTGAGCACGTCGCGGTAGTAGAAGCCCACCGAACCGACGATGCCTACAGGCAACTTCTTGTAGTCGGCATAGTTCTCCACGTTGCGCACGAAGAAAGCCTTAAAGGCGTTGAGCACAAGGCGATGCACTGCCGGCTCCTCAATGTTCTGGATGAGGAACGGCGACAACGATGCCAGGAATCGGTTTGCTGCCGGCTCCTTATAGACCTTTTGGATTATTGTCAGGCGGTCAAGATTATATTCTTTCAGGAATTTTTCGCACAATGGTTCCGGCAACTGCTTCTTCAGCACGTCGCCCACGAGGAGTTTGCCGAGCACTGCGCCACTACCCTCGTCGCCGAGGATATAACCGAGAGGCGAAACGTTGTCGACAATCTTTTCGCCGTCGTAGTAGCACGAGTTTGACCCTGTGCCGATGATGCAGGCGATGCCCGGACGAGTTCCGCACAAAGCGCGCGCAGCGGCAAGGAGATCGCTGTTTACAGAGATTGTCTTTGCCGACGGCACGCAAGCAGCGATAGAGCGGCTCACGTTGGCACAAATTTCGTCGGAAAGGCAACCTGCTCCATAGTAGTACACTTCGTCGATTGCAAAGTCTTTCACCTCAGGCGCAAGTTCCTTTTGGAAAGTGGCGCGAATCTTATCTTCCGGCATGAGCAAAGCATTGACGCCAGTAGAGAAGAATTGCTTTTCGAGTTTGTTTCCATTGAGTACACACCAATCAATCTTGGTCGACCCACAGTCTGCAATTAAAATCATATCTAAATTTTTATATATATTTTCTTTTTATAGAGGATGTAACCTATCGACCAGTTGATGCCGATGAAAATCAAGGCATAGAGCAACGAGGCAAATGTCTTGTCGCCGACGAGCGGCACAAGGGCTTCTGAGTAGAGTAGGTTGTGGATGGAATGACCAAACACTGGCACTGTATTAAAGAGGATGCCAAGCACGCCGCCGAGCACATACATGAACAGCGGGTTGATGCCAAACGACTCAAAGAAGCGGGTCCAGCGTTTGTAGCCTTTCACATCGATAATCCATATCAGGAGTGCCAACAAACTTGCAGCCAAGCCGCAGGTAACGATGGCAAACGTAGGTGTCCACAATTTCTTGCTTATCGGCATTCCGTAACTGAGGAGGAAGCCGGCAAACATCAGGATAGTGCCCACGAGGAAGAATTTCTCCATACGCTCGCGGTTTTCCTTCACCTCAACAATGATGCGACCACAGCAGAAGCCGATGAGCACATGGGCAATCGACGGCACGGTGCTGAGCAAGCCCTCTGGGTCGATAGGCAATGTGCGCGTTTCGCTGATGTCGACGGAGATGAAGGAGTCTTCCTTCACGGTGTCGGCAACGGTGGTTACGGTGTCGCGATAGAGGTGTGCATCGCCAAGCACTGCGTGGTCAACGATGTAGATGATATTATCGAGCGAGAACTCAAGTCCTTTGCAGGTGAGGAGCACAACGCCATAGGCCACAAGCAGTCCGGCAATCACCCACGGGATGAATTTGTGCTTCACTGAGATTGCCACTATCGCACAGGCGCAATAGCACAATGCCAGTCGCGGCATCACGCCGAGCAGACGCAGATGGGAGAAACTGTTGGCGGCATTGAGGATGCGCTCACCGAGTGGCAACGAGGCATCGGCGCGCGCCAGTCCGTAGCACAACTTACTGAACCAGGCAATGGCTATGCCTATGAGGAAAATCACGATTGTGCGGCGCACAATCTTTACCAGCGTGGCGTGGGAATACTCGAAATGGTATTTGCGCATTGAGATATAGGTGGAAATTCCCATTATAAACATAAAGAATGGGAACACCAAATCGGTCGGTGTCAAGCCAAACCAACTTGCATGCTCAAGCGGCGCATAGATGGCGCCCCACGAACCTGGATTGTTGACCATAATCATTCCTGCTATCGTGATACCTCGGAGGATGTCGAGAGCAAGAATCCTGTTTTTAGGCTTTTTCAATGCCTCTGTCTGTTCCATTGTCGTTATTTTTTTATTGTACACTCGTCAACTAAATATGCAATCGACTGATACGGCACGCCGCCGTTGACAGTCAGACCTATCTCGCAGGTGCGGCTATTTGAAAATCCGCGTTTCACTCCGGCTTTCTCCAACTGTCCGCGCAATTTGCGCAGGGCGTAGCGGTTGATTTCCGGATTGGTGAAACCTTTGTCGCCAGCAAAACCGCAGCAACCCACTTCCTCTGGCACGATGACCTTGCTCGTGCACATACCAGCCAAGGCAACAAACATGTTGTTGAGTTTCATGTGGCGGGTAGAGCAAGTGAAGTGGAGCGCAACAGGCTCGTCGGTGGGCACAAAGCGCAAGCGTGGCGCAAGGTATTCATAGATGAACTCTACTGGCTCGTAGAGTTTCATGCTGGTGATTTTCTCGCGCATGCGATGCAGACACGGACTTTGGTCGCAAAGCACCGGATAGCGTCCGCCTTCGCTGGCTTCGAGCAACGCTGCTTCGAGTTCGTTGACCTTGCGGTCGGCGATGTCGGGCATACCCTTGCTTGCCCAGATTGTGCCGCAGCACAGGTCCTTCATATCTTCCGGGAAAATCACCTGATAGCCGGCTTTCTCCATCAGTGAAACCATCTTGTCGATGAGCGGCATGTCCTGCCCTTTTGCCTTACCCATGGTCTGGTTAATGCAACTTGGGAAATATACCACCTTCAACTCCGACGGAGTGGATGCTATCTGATGCGGATAGTAGGCCAACGGGAACGCCGACGACCACAATGGCACGCCGAGTTTGTTCAATCCTCTGCCCACAGCATCGGTTGCCTTGTCGCCAAGCACTGTGTGGGCGGCATTTGCCACCGAAAGCACTGGGCGCATGCACGACTTGATGCCGGCAAAGTGATTGGCAACGAAATCGCCTGTCTTGTAGCCGAGACTGCCCACTGGCAACGCTTGTGCACGAAGGTCGTGAATCATCTCACCAGTGTTGATCTGCATCGGGCACGAGGTTGAGCACAAGCCATCGCCTGCACATGCGTTGATGCCAGGTCCCTTATATTGTTTTGTCAATGCCTTGAGCCATCCCGTAGAGTCGCCGTCGCGACGCAAACGACTAATTTCGCGCTGCACCACGATGCGCTGGCGCGAAGAAAGGGCGAAGCCGCAGGTAAGACAGTTGCGCTCGCAGAATCCGCACTCGATGCAGCGATCCACATTGGGGTTGGTCAATGGCATCGGTTTTATATTTTTCACAAAGCACTCGGGGTCGTCGTTGAAAATCACACCCGGGTTGACGATGTTCTGCGGGTCAAACAAATTCTTTATGCGTTTCATCACCGCATAAGCCTTGTCGCCCCATTCGTCCTTGACGAAAGGAGCCATATTGCGACCAGTGCCGTGTTCTGCCTTCAGCGAGCCGTCGTATTTGTCAACGACGAGGTGCTCCACTTCGAGCATAAGGTTGCGGTAGCGCTCCACCTTCTCAGGACTGTCGAACGACTGGGCGATGATAAAGTGATAGTTGCCCTCCAGAGCGTGGCCGTAGATGCAGGCATCGTCGAAACCGTGCTGGTCGAGCAGGTCGGCGAGGTCGGCAGTGGCCTCAGGAAGGTTTTCGATGTGGAAAGCCACATCTTCGATGAGCACCGTAGTGCCGAGTGGGCGTGTACCTCCTACCGATGGGAAGATTCCGGCACGGATAGCCCAATATTTTGAGTACTCTTCAGGCTTGTCGGTGAAGTAAGCCGGCTTGTAGAGTTCAAACGGTTCAAGTATCGACTTGATGGTGTCGATGTTGGCTTGGAGTTCCTCCTTGCTGTCGGCCTTGGTTTCGGTGAGCACGGCAGTAAGACCCTCGCCTGTTGTGTCGTTGACGCTGGAAAGCGACTTCTTGTCGAGGAGTTCGGCGCTAAACACCGGACCTTTTTTCATTGCCACCACGGCGCGGCAAGCGTCCTTGATGTTCTTGAAATAGAGCATCGCGCTCGCGCTATGCGGATAGAGATGCCCCGTGTTCATTGTCACTTCGGCAAGGAAGCCGAGCGTACCCTCCGAACCTACCATCAAGTGGGTGATGATGTCAAACGGGTCGGTGAAACGCACAAACGGGAGGATGTTGAGTCCAGTAACGTTTTTGATAGAGTATTTGTAACGTATGCGCTCAGCCAACTCAGCATCGGCATTCACATCGTCGCGGATAGCCTCTATCTCACGGATAAATTCGGGGTGCGACTTGGCAAATGCTTCTTTGCTTTCGGCATCGCCAGTGTCGAGGATTGTGCCGTCGGAAAGGATGATGCGAGCCGACACCAACTGCTTGTCGCTATTGGCATGCGTGCCGCAGTTCATTCCCGAAGCGTTATTGGTAACGATACCGCCTACCATAGCCGCATTCTTCGAAGCCGGGTCGGGCGTAAAGGTGCGTCCGAACGGTTTAAGAATTTCATTGACGCGCTCACCGATGATGCCCGGCTGCATCGTGATGGTCGATGCGTCTGCCGACACTTTGTATTTTTCCCAGTTCTTTCCAGCCACAATGAGGATGCTGTCGCTCACTGACTGTCCGCTGAGGCTTGTGCCAGCGGCACGGAAGGTTACGGGAAGGTGCATCCGGCGCGCTATGGACAAAAGGCGCGACACCTCTTCTTCCGTCTTTGAGCGTACCACAATCTGCGGCACGAGGCGATAGAAACTGGCGTCGGTGCCCCATGCCAAGCGGCGCATCTCGTCAGTGTAGATGCGGTCGCGCGGGATGAAAGCGCTTATTTCTTTTAAATACGACTTGTAGGTTGATGTCATTTTTTACTTATATAAATAATATTTTTTCGATTTGGCCTTAAACGCATCTGCATCTTTGTTCCAATAGTCGATCATATCGCTAACCTGATAGTTTTTAGAGAATAGGATGCGAATTTGGTCGCTGCCGCAAACCTTATCGAACATATTGAAACGGCTTTTGTCAATTGCGCTGTCAAAGATACGCTTTTCTGGGTAAAGTTTGGCCAATTCTTGCATTGCATAAAATTGTATGAGGGTAAGGCTTGAGCCTGGCACGTCCTCCACATAGAACTGGATGCCCTGCAAATTTTCGCCTTTTCCTGTGCTGTAGAATGGTTTAACGTGGATTGGGCGGAACTTGGTGCCCGGCAAGTTGAGGGCGTTCATGCTTGCAGCAAACTTATCGGCGTCAATCCAGTCGGCACAGATGAGTTGGAACGGCAAAGTGTAGCCCACGCCAATCGACACGTAGTAGAGTTCGCCGAGGATGCCCGTTGCCGGATAGTAGAATGCAGTTGCAGGTTGTGGGATATGTGGTGAAGGCAATACCCATGGCATGCCTGTCTTGTCGAAGGTCATTGAGCGCTTCCAGCCTTTCAAAGGCACTACGGTGAGTTTCGCTGTCTTCTCGCCTTTAGCCTGACGCTCGCCATTGAGATAGAGTGCCATCTCACCAGGGGTTAAGCCGTAGAGATAAGGCACCTTAAACTGGCTCACAAACGAGTAGAAGCCGTCTTCAACCAAGCAACCTTCCACACGGTTGCCGCCGAGTGGGTTCGGGCGGTCGAGAACAACGAACTCAACATCGTTTTCGGCGCATGCCTCAAGGGCAAGACCGAGTGTGCTGACAAAGGTGAACGAGCGGCAACCGATGTCCTGAATGTCGTAGACAAGAGCATCGATGCCCTCAAGCATCTCCTTCGACGGCTTTTTTGTCTTGCCGTAGATGGAATAGACCTTTACACCTGTGGCTGGGTCAACGGAGTTGCCAAACTCATCACCGGCATGCACATTGCCGCGCACACCGTGCTCAGGGCCAAACAGGGCTACGAGTTCCACGCCGGCAGCCTCGTGCAGGATGTCGACAGTCGACTTCAAGTTGTTGTCCACGCCCGTAGGATTGGTAATCAAGCCTACACGCTTACCAGCGAGTTGCTTGAACTGGTTATCGCGGAGCACCTCCACGCCTGGTTTTGTCACGGCCATAGCGCCGAGGGTTGTTGCCACTAAAAGGGCTATTGCAAATATTGTTTTTTTCATCGTTATGTTTCTTTATGCTCAGTGATTATTTTCTGCCGTAGTTAGGGTCAATCTTTTTGTCGGCAAGGTAAGTAACAACGAGAGTGGCAATGCAGCAAACCATCACCATCCAGAAGAAGTTGACGTAACCAATCCACTCTTCGATGTAGCCTGCCACGAAGCCCGGCAACATCATGCTCAATGCCATAAATGCCGTACAGATGGCATAGTGTGAAGTCTTGAATTCCCCTTCTGAGAAGTACATCATATAGAGCATATATGCAGTAAAACCGAAGCCATAGCCAAATTGTTCAATGCAAACGGCAATACTTATCACGAGTGGGCTCGACGGCTGAGCAATAGCGAGATAAACGAAGGTGAGGCACGGCAGTGTCATGCAGGCTGCCATCCACCACAATGACTTTTTCAGTCCTACTTTAGAGGCAAACACGCCGCCGACAATACCGCCGGCAAGAAGGGCGATGACACCGAATGTGCCATAGACCAAACCAACGAGTTCGGTTGACAAGCCGAGACCGCCTTCCTCAACGGAATGCACGAGGAACGGCTGGCAGAGTTTGATGAGAAAGCCTTCTGGCAAGCGATAAAGCAACATAAATGCGATTGCAAGACCTACGCCCGGCTTCTTGATGAACGATACGAAGGAATTCGCGAACTCGGCAAGACCGTTAGGTTTCTGTGGTTTAAGCGCATCCTGTTCAGCAATTTCCGTGCGTGGACGGTCGTTGGCTGAACGTGGCAACACGAATGTGTGATAGATGGTCACGCAGAAGAACACTACAGCGCTGACACCGAGTGTCACTTGCCATGAGAATGGTATATCTTTTGTGCTGGTTTCGATAACGCCGGCAATGTAGACGAGCACGCCCTGACCAAACACCGAAGCGATGCGGTAGAAGGTGCTACGGATGCCGATGAAAGCGGCTTGGCTGCTTGGACTGTGGGCAAGCATATAGTAGCCGTCGGCGGCAATGTCGTGGGTTGCCGAAGCAAAGGCGGCAATGATAAACAGTATCAGGGTGATGACAAACATGCTGATTGGCGTGTGTCCGCTGGCAATGGTCGCCACATCGGGCTTAGGCAATGTGAGCGTGAGGAGAATCATCAATGCAGTCATAAGCATCTGCATCGTTACGATCCACCAGCGTTTTGTCTTTACCACATCGACGAGCGGTCCCCACAATCCTTTGAGGAACCATGGGAAATAGAGCAACGTGGTGAAGAATGCCATATCGCCGTTGGGCACGCCCATTTTGGTAAACATCATTACTGAGATGTTGTTGACTACGAAATAAGGCACACCTTCTGCAAAATACAAGGTCGGCACCCAGAACCAAGGTGAAATATTGGTATTTGAAGTTTTCATGTCAGGATTTTAATATTGTTTAGTTATTTCAGCATCAATAAAATAATGCAGGAGTATTTCTTTGTAGTTATAACCCTTCTCGCCCATCACGGCAGCGCCGATTTGGCAAAGGCCAACGCCATGCCCCCAGCCTGCGCCTTTGAGCACGAAGTGTTCAGGCACACCGTTTTTCTCGCCTTGCTTCTCCACCACAAAAGCGGAACTGTAGAGGTGGGAAGGCGAAAGTGTGCGGCGTATCTCAAGTTCTTTGCCGATGATGCAGGTTTTCTTTGTACCCACAATTTTCAAGCGGTAAAGTCTACCAGAGGTGCCGCGAGCCACCGGCACGAGGTCGATGATGTCGCCATAGTCCTCGCCGCTGCGCTCACGCACGAGGCGCGAGAGTTCGGCTTGGTCATACTCCACCGTCCAGCGGTAGAAGTCGGTCGTTTCCTGGTCGTAACTGTTGAGCACCTGCGAGAGGATGCGCTTGTCGTGGGTGTTGCAGAATGCCTCCGGAGCGGAGAGTATCCACTTGCGGGCATTTTCCTCAACCGTGAGGTCGGGGAACTGCATTGCATTGGCATTGTCCAGACGCGCAACAAGATAGTGATAATGCTTTGGCTCCCAGCAATATTCAAACTGCTCAAACACGCCGCCGCACGACTTAGAGAAGCGGGCGTCGCAGAGTTTGCCGTCGTAGGTAAGCACCTGTCCCCAAGTGGCTTTGATGGCATCGCGCACTGTCGGCGTAGACTCGCGAGTGATGCCTTGATAGCGCTGGCAATGGTCGTCGGCACAGACATCGAAGTTAACATGGTCTTCGCGGTCGTACCAGCGCACCAGTTCGCCGTCGGTGCGTGTGCATGGACAATAGGGCTGCTCCTCGGCAGCTAGTTGCTGGTTTTTCTCCATCTGGGCAAGAAGCCAACTGCGGGAAATCACTGCATGGGCTTTAAGCAACTCAAGTGAAGCTGTGGCACTCATCTCGGAAGAGATGACACTGAGCAGATATTCCTCAACAGGCAGGATATTGATAGCCGTGAGTTTGTCGCCCTCCACAATCAGTCGCAGAGAGCCGCGGAACGACTGGTTTTCTTTGCGCTCCCAATGGAAGTTAACGCCAATCGTCACATCGATGAGTTGGAAACTGCCATTTTCAGCATCGGCTGGAGTAAATTCTACTGATTCATAGAGTTTTCCATTCCATAGCACTTTGCCGTTGCTGATTTCAGCCTCCTGTGCGCCTTCGACGGTCGTGCCGTCGGCTGAATAAGGTGTCGTAAGGACAAACTTCAGTTGGGGGCTGCTCATAATGCCCACCTTCACTTGCGGTTGCGTCATCATAGTATACTTTTATTTGATGTTGTTTGCAATTTCTCTTAACTCGTCCTCGCTGAGGCAACACTCGTCGAAAATCTGCTTGATGTCGGCAGCGGTGATTTTCTCAAAGTCTTTCTCAAGAGGAGTGATAAACACGTTGCCCATGTCCACCGAGGCGGGACTGATGAGGAGGTTGTCGTCGCCTTCGGCAAAGTAGCATGCCGGGCGGTGCTTCTTGCGTGGGAACATAAGGATGTTCCACATGCCAGCCTCATAGTAGCATAGCACGTTGAGCATAGGTTCTGGCTCGCCCTCAGGGATTTGCAGTTGCTCGTAAACCATATTAAATGCGCGTTCGCCATTGGCTACGGCAATGGTGCGGATGAGGAAACAGGGATGCGACGTGCCAGTAACGAGCGACAATTCGGCATTGCCACTCTTCACAATGACTGTCTTCTTAGCCGATTCAATCTCTTCCTCAATAGGCATAAAGCCGCGGTTGCCTGCCTGGAAGTGCATGTGGTCGGGAGCCGATGCGCCGCACTTCGGTCCGTTGTAGAACAAAGTGTAGTCGTCCAACTCGCGGGCAAGGTTCATCATGTCGACGATGCGGCCGCTGATGCGCTGGTCCACATGGTCGTTGCACGGGATGGTGAGATGGCGCGGGAAAATCGGGAACGGGTTGATGAGTATCGTGTAGTTGTTCCACGCAATGCCTTCCTGCACCGCAGGGCGGTTGGCTGCGCAAAGGAAGCACTTACGCTCCTTGAGCGACTTGGCATCGACGTGCCGGATTGAACTGCACCTTCACCTTCGAGCCCGCAACGTCAAACTCCTTGACTTTGACGTTGGCGAGGGCAGCGAAGTTGTTGCGGGCGGTTTCCCACACCTGCAACTGCTGATTGAAAAATTCAGATATATTTTCGATAGATGCGCTCATCTTCTGTTATTTCTTCTTGTTGAATGCAATGCGCGCCTGGAGTTCCCAAGTGCGGATACGGTCCTTGTAGAGGTTGTGGGCGTTCATCTTCACCACGTCGAGCGACGCGTCGGAGTTGTCGTCCCAACGGCGGCAGTTGTAGACTGGCTCATAGACACGACCAATCTGATACTCGCGAGAGAAGTTGAGGCCGAGAGCGTAGTCTTCGCCATAACTTGTGTTAGGCACTTTCACCTCGCGGAGCACTGGAGTGTAGAACGCACGCGGAGCGCCAAGACCGTTGATGCGGAGGGCATTGTTGCGGCCGTTCTCTGGTGTCCACTCTTTGTGGTCGATGATGCCCGGGGCAATCATATTCATGTTGAAATCGGTCATCATATATGTACCTACCACCATTGCGCAGTTCTGCTCGTAGAAGGCGTTGACCATGATTGAGAGGGTGTTCTCATCGCGGTAAACGTCGTCGCTATCAAGTTGCACGGCGAACTTGCCACATTTTGGATGGTGCACACCTTCATTCCAGCAGCCGCCGATGCCAAGATCTTGACGCTCAGGCACGATGTGGATGAGGCGCTCGTCGTCCTTAAATTCGTCGATGGCTTCTGTTGTGCCGTCGGTCGAATGGTTGTCGATAACGATGAGGTTAAACTTGAAGTCTGCCTTTTGGCTGAGCACCGACTTGATAGCGTCGCGGATGGTGCGGATGCGGTTGCGCACTGGGATGATTACCGATGCTTCGTATTCAAAGTTGCCAGCGCTGAATTCGATTTTCTTAAATTCTGGCTTGAGGTAACCGCCGATGGCTTTCAGATGGGCTGTGCAAGCCTCTTCCATCTCAATCTGCACGCCACGGTTTTTAGGGTCCACATAGTCGAAGATTTTCTCGCCGCTCTTGCGAGTGTCGAGTTCTACGTCGGAGTAGAGATATTCGTTGATGTGCACGAGTTCAGCCTCTTGTGTGATTTTCAGGCGCACGTCGTAGAGACCGGCAAAATCGTATTGCTTGTCGATTTTGGCAACAGCATTCTTGAATGTTGCTGCGTTGAACATCAGTACTGAGCCGAAATCGAAGTCGTCGCGGAGGCTACCCTTCTGATAGTCAATCACCGGAGCATTGCTACGCTGGTCGCCTACCACGTTGTAGTGGTCAGCATAAACCATGCCGGCAGCCGAGTCGTCGGCAATCTTAACCATGCGCTCTACGGCAAACATGCCAAACTCCAAAGAGTTGTATTTGGTGTAGAGCAACGCGTAGTCGCAGCAGGCGTGGGCAGCGATTTTCTGCATAGTGTCGCTGCTATTGAGGTTGCCGATGGCGATTTTCTCGCATCCTTCAACCTCGCCTTGGGCATCGGCTCCTGCCAACAGGTAGATGTTGTGCACCAAGTCGCTTGCCTTGAGGCCGGCAACTGTATTCTTTACTTGTTCCGCATTGACGAACGGAATAAAACAATCGATTCTTTTCATTTTATGTCGTTTTTTTAATTTTCTATTGGGGTTTCTGGGGTTTATTTCTTTGTGCTGAAGAATGTCATAATTTGGCTCATCAGCGCGCTGCGCGAGTCTGCGCCCTTGATTGTTTCAAACGGGAAGCCGATGACGCAGGTGCGGTAGTTGTCCATATCGGCAACGATGGCTGCTGGGATGTTGTTCTCGCCGTAGCGCATCAATGTGCAGGCTTTCTCTTTGTCCACTGCATAGATGCCGTCGGGCGACTCTGCTGCATAGCATTTGTCGTTAAGTTCGGTGTAGAAGTCTACGTTGAGGTTGTTGAATGCGTCGAAATATGTAGGCACGATGTGGGCGTTGCCTTCGATTGATGCTTGACCTACGCGCCAATGATAGCCGAGGGTCTTGACTGCAAAGTCCTTAGAGGCTTCGTCGGCATTAGGATTGTCCCAAATGTCGGTTGCCACAAACGAGCCGCTCACGAAGATGCTACCGCCAGCCTCGCAGAAGCCCTTGATGGCTGACTGCAACGCTGCAGGGAATGCGCGGAAGCGGTTGGGCACTGCACCACGACCTATCTTTATTTCTTTCTGCTTACCGAGGATAAGGTCGGCATACTTAAAGTTCTTCATGTCAACAGCACCACTCTCTACGGCTGCAACGCTTGACGAAACAAACGAATAACCTGCATCCATAAGGGCTTTACCGTGGACGGCTGGATAGTCGAACGTGTTGCCAGCAATCACTTTGTCTTCTTGGTTGGCACGGCTTGCACCGAAGCCAGCAGAATCGTCGTCGAACCAAGGGATGTTGCGGCGGAACTCAAACATGTCGCCGATGGTGTTGATGTCGGAGATATATGGCACTCCGTGGTCCTTAGCGCTGTCGAAACCAGCGTACTCAGGACTTGCTACAAACGAGTCAGGAGCGCTGACGCGAGTAAATCCGTTGACCACGAGCACCTCGCCTTTGGAGTCCTTCGCCTCGCCTACTGCAAGCACTTCCGACGGGAAACTAACGCCGCCGTCGTTGGCTGCAACAATGCGGTAACTGTGGATTTCGTTGTCGCTGACCTTAGCCACATATTCGGGCTTCTTGACGATGGCAATCTGCTTGAATGCGCCGTCGCCGATGCGCTCGCTCACGATGTAACTCTGAGCCTGTGCGCGGTCGCAAAGACTGTCGACGGTTTCTTTCCACGAGAGGCGATATTCGCCGTTCTTCACTTTCTGGATTGCGAAACTGTTTACAGCCAGTGGCTGAATCATATAGTCGGTTCTGCCTTCTTTAGTGGCAAAGAACTGTGCCATACCTTTATAGACTGCTCGGCTCACTGTGAAGCGGAACGTCGGATCAAGGCCGTAGCGCATATCGGCAAAGTTCTGGTGAGAGAGCAGTTCGAGCAACATAGCCGGCACCTCAGGTACGCGTGCTTCATAGTAGGAAGCGTCCCACATGCCGCGGCGCGTCCAGTTTGGCTCAAACTCCTTGCGCACGTCGTTGCAAATATTTGTCATCACCATGTCGGTGAGTTGGCGTGAGTTCATTCTGTCGCCGCCGTTGCCGTATTTGTCACCCTTCGTGCAATAGATGCCGAGTGTACCGATGATGCGGTCGTCCATAGTGGTGCCGGCATCGGTGTGGAACGCAAACGAGAGGTCTACAGGGATGTTAAGACCTTTCTTGTTTGGCACTACGCTCGAACCGCCGGCAAGATAGTTCACCCAGATGCCGCGGCAACGGTAGTCGTCGTTATAGTCGTTAACTCCGTGCGACGGAGAATATACTGTATCAGGAATACCAGCCCACTGCAACCAGTAGCGTGCGCCCTCGGTGAAGCGAGGATAGCCGCTCACCTGATAGTTGTGGGGCAAGCGGTCGACCATCGTGATGGCGCTCAGTGTTTTGGTGTCTTCTTCGTTGAGGTTGTCGGCAACCTTACGCTCGATGTTACCCATACCGCCGCCAATCTTCACTGCGTCGGCTGTAACCACTTCATCTGCCTTACCAGTCTTGTTGGTAAGCGAAACAACAGGTTGCTCGCCAGCAGCAAGTTCGAAATGACCGAGGTAAATCCATGTACCACCGCCCATTTTCTGGTTCACTTGGAATTGCTTGTCGCCTCCGGCTGTATGGATGGTGTAGATTGCTTTTTCTGTACTGTTTGGCAACGATGCGTAGGAAACATAGACTGCATAAAGTCCTGCTTCGGGGATGTTGGCAGACCATGTGGCAACCGACTCTTTCTTGCCTTTGGTCGAAGCGACCTTACGGTAGGTGCCGTCGAGGAACGGGTTCTCAAAATCCTTGTAGAGCATCGCTTTGTAGGCGAAACCCGCGCCGCCATCGCTCCAAGCCTGCTCGCCGTTGCTTTCGGAGTAGTTGCCCACAGCAAATCCGCCGTTGTTGTCAACTATCAACTCCTGACGGCGAGTGTCGCGCTCGCGCGGGCTCATCACATAGGCGCCGGCGTTCTCAAGCATAGGCATAAGGAACGGCATCACATAACTCTGGGTGTAGAGGTCCTCCACGGTCTGAAAGATGCGTGCACGCTGCCATTCCCAACGGTTGAGTTTCGGCTCGAAATAGTAGCCGTGGCTTTGCCAGATGGCTATGATTTTGCCGTCAAGACCTTTCTTCGGGTGACGTGTTTTATCAAGAGCATAGACAAACGGTGCTTTCTCCGTCTTCTGGAAAAATGCGTAGCCGGCATCGGAGTAGAGACGCTCCACGGGCACTCCGCCAACTGTGATTTCGACGCTGTACGGCTTCTTGAACATCATCGCCACATTGCTCTTCACGGCAGTGGTGTAACTTGCCAGATCGGGCACATAGCCATAGGCTTCGTTCATGTCGAGTTTCAGTCGGGAATTCTCGACATCAATCAATGCAGTGTCGACATCCACCTTACCAATGGCAAGATTTTCAGGCATTTTCTCCTTGAGCAATGTCGAGATTCTGTCGCGGGTGGCTGTGTCAAGAGGCTTATAGTCTGCCCTCGCAACGCCAACCGTTGTTGCCATAATGGCAGCCAGCATCAAAATTTTTCGCATCGTTTAATTTTTTTGAGTATTATTGTTTGATTTTAAGTAGCGTTTGCTTTATCTGCAAAAATACGATAATATGAGTATTTCTAAAAAAATTATCAATTTAAATCTACCCCATTAAACATTATTTAATATTTTAACACACATTTTCAAACCACGCCCCAACCCAAAACACCCCTTCTCCCCCAATTAATCGCCGCGAACAATGCTTGCCTACAAGCATTCACAGAAGACAAGAAAGCAATGACGCTTAGACCGCCTTCCCCGTCATCAATTCATTTTGCAGAAAATCATAAACGTAGCGTGGGCTTTGGTAGTAGAGTGCTGTTCTGTCCTCCATCACCTTTTGATAGGTTTCGGAGTTGA
>CAVAPE010000005.1:46775-64820 GCA_963590405.1 Eubacterium sp. CAG:180
AAAAATTTATCTATCTGCGGAATGGTATTTGACCAGTCCGGGCATAGAACTTGGGATGATTTTCTTGATTTTTATGCCGTAGGATGCAGCCACTTCGGTGAGCACGCCGCTATAAGCACAGGCATTGGAGCCGACGAAACAGACGGTCTTCCCTTCATAGTCGTACTGCAAAACGTTGCGGCGGAAGAAGGCGTCAATACCGTGGCGCACAAGTTGATAGACGTAATCCTGATCGAGTTTGTCCATCAGAAAGCGTGAATACACACTGAGGGTGTTGCTCGGCAGCGAGTGATCGTAGACCGACGACATTATCTCGTCGGGAGAGAGATGGATGTGTTCGTAAAATTCGTTGCGCAGTTGTGCTGGCGCAATGTCTTTCAGGCAGTCGCTAAGGAAGCGTTTGCCAATGTATGCAGCACTGCCCTCGTCACCAAGGATATAACCCAACGAGCGTACATTTTTCACGATGGTGCGTCCGTCGTAGTCACACGAGTTGGAACCACTACCGAGGATGCACGCAATGCCAGGGTCGTTGATGAGCAGACCACGGGCTGCGCCCAAGAGGTCACTTTCCACACTCACGGGCGTCTTGAACTGCGCCACGAGCGACGCTTCAAGGATTTTCTTCTTTTCCGGACTTGAGCAACCTGCTCCATAGAAAAATATGTGTTCCCACCGGCGCTTGAAGAAGGCTTCAGGCAATTCGAGACGCACGCTGTGGCTGATGTCACGGCGTGTATGAAAAAATGGATTCAGTCCTTTGGTAAAAGCGTGTTCCACTACGGTGGCACCATCCACTAAAGCCCACTCAGTGCGCGAAGCACTGCTGTCTGCAATGATTTTCATAAAAAGTCAGGTCAGGTTATACTCATTGCCAAAGATAATAAAAGAAATCGTAACAAATGCAAATTTGCTACGATTTCTTTAAATTCTATCAAAAATAGGTCACTGCACGAGGCTGTCAGCCTAATGCTTCACTGCAAATTTGTGGTTTTCAGCGCCCGCAACAGTATGTATTCTTGCAACATAAACGCCTTCAGCGAGGTCGCTAACATTGACCACATTGCCCGAAGCCTTGGCAGCCAAGCGGCCGTCAAGTGTAAGCACCTCAACGCCGAGGATTGTGCAGTCGCCATTGGCTATGAGGAGTTCGCTTGCCGGGTTTGGATAGATGCGCAACACAGATGCACTCACCTTACCTACGCCAGCATCGCTTGCTGCGCCAACAGCCACCTTGTCAAGGTAAAGCGTACCTTTTTTGCCATAGACATTGCCTACCTGCGACACCTTGAAACCCTGAAGAGTGAAGTTGCCTTCACCAATTCCTTCGAGTGAAACATCAACGTGCTTCCAACCGAGGAAGTCGAGTTTCGTCAAAGCCACGGTCTTGGTTTCTGAGCCGTTGCCAAATACGGCAGCCAACTGGTTGCCACTGAGGTCGCCATAAACCTTGAGGGCTATCATATTGTCTTTGGTGAATGCCGTTTCGGGAGCGGTTGCAAATTTCACAACAGCCGCACCACCTTCCTGTGCCTCAAACTGATAGTCGACCTTTGCAGCAGCTGAGCCTTCGAGTTTTGTGGTCGAGTTGCTGGCCACGGCGAGCGAAGTGCAACCTGTTGAAGCATCACTGTCGGCAGCAAGTGCATCGCTTGCGTCGAGTGCATCGACGAGGGTGACTGTTGCTGGGTCGGCAGATGCGTCAACGGCAGTGAACTGTAACGACTCTGGCGCTGCCACCTTGATGCCATTTGCGTCACACACGTCGCCCGACACCTCCACGGTGTAGGTCTCACCTACTGTCAAGTCCTTTGACAAGCGGATCTGGAAATAGCCATATTCGTCGCCAGATTTGCTGAATTTCTTCGAGCGGACGTTGTATGCCAACTGGTTGCCGTCCTTGTCCTTCACGATAATCTGCTCCTGGATTTTGGTGGTCGTAGGATGTCCATCGAAGCGGAATTCGATGGTCGGTGTCTTGTAGTGTACCTTCGCTCCTTCCGACGGCGAACTTGTCAAGATTTTATAGACATTCTTGTTGTCTGTGCGGAACTGCATCACAAAATCGTCCGTCATCGACATCCCTGCCGGATGTTTAGCATCCTTGGCAATGCGCACGGTGTAGAGAGTGTTAGTCTCGTAGGCGCGCTTCGGCTCGAACACGAGACGGTATTGGGAATCCTCCCAACGGATAGTGCCTTCAACGGCTGGAGTGATTGAGAAATTCTTCTCCACCGACTCGGTGTCCATATCCCAGTTGAAGTCGAGAACGATCGGCACGTTGCAAGCCACCGCAGCATCGCCTTCGTTCCATACCGGCGAATAAGTAACCACCTCAGGGGGAGTCAGACGGGTACGGTCAAGGGCAAGATTCTGATAGGTAACGGTGTTTGCTGTCACCACTACTTCCTGCTCATAGGTGTCATATTCTGGATGGGTCACTTTCAGCGTATAGGTACCTGGCTCCACCGCCTTCAGCATATAAACGCCGTTAAACAGTTGGTCGGTGGTGTAACTGTATTTCTCTTCGCCGTTCTGAAGCAACTGCACAGTAGCGCCGCACACAGGTTTCGACTTGTCGTGACCGTAGAAAATGCCGTTGTAGATGGCATCGGTACAGATGAGGCGGCTGTCGTAGAGCGAGCCGCAAACCACGCCAGTGGTGAACTTCTCAGTCGTGCCAAAATATTCTATCACCGACTTAGCAAAATGGTACGCCTCAAGCCAGCAATAGTCCTTATTGAGCAGGCGGTAAGTCTCAGGGATATAGTCGTGGTAAGAACCTTCGGAAAGCATGCCCGGCACCGTGAGTTTGCGGAGCACACCGAGGCCCACGCCAACGCCCCAGTCGTAGAAATCGTAGTCGCCGGCGAGCCATGTGTTGGTGCTCGACCACGATGTCACCTGATTTTCGAGCAACTGCTTGTTGAGCACGAGCGCCATTTCCTTAGCAACAGGCGACACTGGGTCGTTGGTGAAGCCACGATAGAGCATCAGCGGCTGATTGACGCGCGATGCCGTTCCAGTGGCATTGCTATGGATGGCAAACATAAAGTCAGCGCCATAGGCATTGGCTTCATAGCCTATCTCGTGAAGGTTGCGGTCGTCGTCGGTGGTGTTGGTGGTACGCGACATCATCACGTTTGCGCCAAGCCCCTGCAGAAGGTCGCGCAAGGCGAGACCCTTGTCGAGGTTGGAGTTCGACTCCCAATATCCGTCGGCATCACCTTGCTTGAAGGGAGGCACAACCACGTTGCGGTCGTCGGAATCGTGTCCGCCGTGACCTGGGTTGACGTAGATTTTGAGGTCTTTCATATCTGTTGCACCCACACAAATGGCAACAGCCAAACTGAGTGCTGTTATTGTTTTTCTTTTCATTTTTTGCAGGTTTTACAGTTATTCTTTGATGTTGATGTCAATCACAAAAAGTCGGCCGTCGATGGTGTTGTAGGCAATGCGAGAGCCGTCGGCGGTTGCCGTAGGGTTCATGGTCATTGTCTCTGGCTTGGTGAGTGCCGTTGAGAAACTTCCATCAGCCTTGAGGAGCATAATCTGGCTCGACTCGTACTGATGTCCGTCGCTCGTGGAGTTTTCAGCCACCACATAGCCGTTGCCAGCCCAGCGCGGTGCGGTGTAGCGACCGAGCGAAGCAAGGAGGTTACCGTCGAGGTCGCAGACGTAAGCGCCTTTGCCACCTGCATAGAAGAGGATTTTCGAGCCGTCGGGCGACAGGGATTCCCACATATAGGTGTGTTCCGTAGCCACTGGCTGCAAGCGCATTTCCTTGCCGTTGCGCATCACCACGAGTTGGTTACCGTCGGCATAGACGAATGTGCCGCCCTGACGTTTAGCCTTCAGGTGGCGACCATTGTCGCTGACGGTGGAAAATCCACCCTCTACTGCCTTAGGAGCACGCATGCCGCGCAACTTTTCAGTC
This sequence comes from Eubacterium sp. CAG:180, assembly GCA_963590405.1. Classification (GTDB taxonomy): domain Bacteria; phylum Bacteroidota; class Bacteroidia; order Bacteroidales; family Muribaculaceae; genus Limisoma. The sequence goes on from CAVAPE010000005.1 coordinate 50,713, forward strand.
ATTGCCGTCGACGTTTTGCCGTCGATGTCGTAGCACTTCACTTCGCGCCATGTGCGCATATCGCTAACCGACTGCGACATGAAATACACGCTCTTGCCGTCGCGCGAAAACGTGGGTTCGAAGCCTGCCATATCGTCATTGCTGACGGTGGTAGTAACGCCGTCGGCAAAGTTGTAGAGTTTCAGCCCTTTGTAGTTGGCCTGGGTGAACAGCAACTGCTGCCCGTCGGCACTGATTATGGGGTTGGATATGCCCGTCTCTGTGCCTTTCAGCAACTGCTGGCGGGAGGTGATTTCCACCTGTTGCGCCGAAGCCACAAGCGAGCACGCTGCTGCAAGAATCAATAATCTGGTTTTCATAGTTTTATGTTGTGTTTGTTATTTCACGATAAACTTACCTACCTTCACGCCATCTTCGCCAGCCACGCGCAGGAAGTAGATGCCTGGCTGAAGGGATGCGACGCTGACTGTCGCTGCACCAGCAGCGAAATCAGTGGTTTGTGTATGGAGCATAGCGCCGGCGTTGTTGAAAATCTCAACTTTTGCCACGCCAGCGCTGGCAGCCTCAACGCGGAGCACGCCGTCGACCACAGGATTAGGGTACAGGCGAAGGCCGTTGCCTCTCACGCCTACGCTCTGCACGTTGCCATAGTCATTGTAGAGGGCGCAGAATTTCGGCACAAGCACTTCAAAATTCTTGCCTTTTTCCGACTTACCAAGGTCAAGACGAAGGGTATTGACTGTAATCGGATAGACTGCCACATCGTTAACGTCGACAACCGAAGAAAGGTCGAGGTCGAAAGTGGACACCTGATTTGCTGGAAGTTCTGCATCGGTGAAATTCAACGACGAGTATGTTGTGCCGTTGCCTGCGGTTATTGTCGAAGAAACACGTTTCACTGTTACGTCGCCTGGGTTGACTGCCACGCGCAACGCCTTAGGCATACTCCAAACAGTGAACGGAGTTTCGAGTTGTAGATATGCGCCACGGCTTGTGCCGTTGCCCACATAAGTGATTTTCATTCCGTCCTCGTATGCAGCGACAGCGAGGTCTGTGCCGCCTACTTGCTTCGATGCCCATGTTTCGGGATATTCACTGATGATAGGCATTTCTGCTGCCGTCGGGAGTTGCACGGTCACTTCCGCACTGGTCTCTATTTCGTTGAGTTTGCCGCGGATTGTGGTTGTGCCGTTTTTCAAACCTTTGAGCACACCTTGTTCAATCTTCACGATGTCATTATCGGCGATAGTCCATTCAAGTCGCGACGGGTCGGTTACATATTCGTCAAAACCGATTTTTGAAGTCACCTCAATCGGATAGTCACGACCGTCGTTGATGAATTTCGACAGACGCACGCCAATTTCTGCCTGCTCGATGGTGATGTCCTTCGTCACACTCACATTGCCATAAGTGGCAGTAAGTGTTGTTGTGCCAGCCTTGCCAAGAAGTGCCACATTGCTGCCGTCGACAGTGCCATAAGCCGGGTCGATGCTGAAGGTAACGCCTTCGACATTCTCGCTAACGAGTTCGCCGTATTTGTTATAGCCCAATACTACAGGTTGATACGTTGAATAAATAGGCACGTCAATCTCTGGAGCGAGGAAAGCGAGCGATGCAATCTCGTTGTCGCCGTCGGGAGCCGTTGAAAGTACCATCCAGCCGTTTGCCACTGCACGCGGAGTGCCCTCAGTGGTACGGTTAACCACATTGCCCTGCACCATCAACTGAGCCGAGCCTCCGGCATCGACGTTGCACACATCCCATGCGCCGAGTTGTTTGAGTATCTGGCACATAACCGATGTGTTACAGCCCACAGAATTGCCATAAACTGGGTCGATAGATTTGTCGATGGTAAACATATAGAGTGTCTTGCCGTCTTGGCTGTTGGCATAAGCCGAACGGCTATAAACCTGCGAATTGTAGGTCTCGTCTTCGTTGCGACCGGTGAGTTCGCCGTCGACCATCACCATAGCATTGCCGCCAACGGCCTGCTCCAAGCGAACGAGGTTGCCCGTTGCTACGGAATACCATGAATAGTTTATTGCCACTTGGTCGCCCACCTGCAGTTGTTCGAGGAGTTCTTTGTATGAGCCCGAGCCCGACAAGCAGATGTCGTAGTCGCCGAGGGTGCCGGCAGTGGTGTTGGTGCGTATCTGCCCTACCGTTGCCATGATGTCGCTGGCTGTAGCCCACTGCTCGCCTTCGTTGAGGTTGAGATACACCTCACAAGTCTCGTTCTCAACGAGTTCGTTGTTACTATTGATTGTCTGGAACTTCTTCGTACTGCCATAGAACGAGTTGTAGAGCACCATCTCGCCCGTTGAGCGGCAGAACTTGTTGACAAGGTAAAATTCTGGCTGTTGGTTGCCCCAACGCGTCGATGATACTGTGCCTTTCCACGACATCGACTCGATGTGGATATCTTTGTCGTAGCCGATGCCCACCACGCCAGTGCGTGCTGGTCCACCGTCCCACTGGTCGGCGTGGCAGTTGGTTTCAGTCACAATCTTTCCGTTGCGCAAGCAGGCGTTGTAGGTTGTGCCGAGGGCATATTGTGAATATATTCCCTGACCCGACACGCACCAGAAGTTGCCGTTTTGAGCGCCGATTGGCTTCTTGCCCTCCGACTGGAAACGGGTGTGGGCAGCAGAGAGTTTCTCGGTCGAGCCAGTTTTCTCGTTGGCCTGCATTGTTTCGATGCGGTTGTAGGGGTTTGTCAAGTCAACCGTCATATAGTTGATGTTGAGCGGAAAATCTGGAATGCGGATGCGGTTATAAACCACGCCCGGTCCTACTTGCTTGCTGACAAGCAGATTATAGGAATACTCCGTGCCGTTGATTGTAAAACTTTTGGGAGTCTCTGCCGTCATCAGTGCAAAGGCCGATGCCGCAAGAGCCATGGTGAGTAGACGTTTTTTCATATCAAGATATGTTAATGGTTTGCACTCACAAAGTTACTACTTTTTAAATCCCTTCCAACTTTTTCCCTCATAATTATATATTGTATACATTTATTTTACTTCATAAACACTCCACATTGCTGACTTATGGAAATTATATCCCAGTATCACAGAAAAATACGATTTTATTTGGAATTATGCTCAGCAAACATTATGTTTGCAGTGCATAATAATTGAAAGATATGAAATTCGTTGACAGAATAGATGAAACAGCACGGCTCAAGGACGCTCTCTCACAGGAGAAAGCCTCGTTTGTGGTTATGTACGGACGACGCCGTTTAGGGAAGTCGACCCTCATCAAAAGAGTGTTGACTACTGGCGATGTTTATTTCCTCGCCGACCGCTCGGAAGGACAGCATCAGAGGGTGTTGCTTGCAAAAGTAATTGCGCAGTTGTTTCCTGACTTCGACAAACTTACCTACCCAGACTGGGAATCGATGCTGCGTGCAATAAACTATCGAGCCGACAAGCGTTTCACTCTATGTTTGGATGAATTTCCATATCTCGTAGAGCAGTCGGCGGAATTGCCGTCGGTGCTGCAAAAACTAATCGACGAAAAGCAACTTAAATACAATCTTGTGCTCTGCGGCTCGTCGCAAAACATGATGTACGGACTTTTTCTCGACTCCACCGCTCCGCTCTACGGTCGTGCGGACGAAATAATGAAATTTGCACCCATTCGACTGCCATACATCCAAGAGGCTTTGGGGCTCGATGCGACGAGTGCCGTTGAAGAATACTCCGTTTGGGGAGGGGTGCCACGCTACTGGGAACTCAGAGAAAACCGCAAGTCGCTTGACAATGCTTTATGGCACAACATCCTTTCTGTGAACGGAGCGCTCTACGAAGAACCAATAAAACTCTTCCAGGATGATGTAAAGGATTTTGTCAAGACATCAACGATAATGTCGTATATCGGAACCGGTGCAAACCGTCTGTCGGAGATTGCCACACGATGCAACGAACCAGCAACAAACCTATCGCGACCGCTAAAAAAACTCATCGACCTCGGCTTTCTTGAAAAGGACGTGCCATTCGGTATCGACGAAAAGAATGCTAAAAAAAGTCTTTACAAAATTGCCGACCCGTTTATGGCATTCTATTACCAGTTTGTTGTCCCAAACCGCTCGTTCATCGAACTCGACCGTCGTTTGCCTATCGAACAGACTTTGGCTACCCATTTCTCGGAATATGTGAGTATGCAGTGGGAAAAGTTGTGCAGGGATGCCGTGACTGGAAATCTTGTCAACGGAGTGATTTACGGCAAGGCACGGCGCTGGTGGGGCTCTGTTATCAACGAGCACAATCAGCATGAACAGGTAGAATTTGATGTGGTAGCAGAATCGCTCGACAAAAAGTATCTGCTTGTGGGTGAATGCAAATGGACAAATCAGGAGAACGGCAAGCAACTCATCAGCGACCTTCTCCGCAAAGCCAATCTATTGCCGTTTGCCAAAGGACACGGCATCGTTCCAATACTGTTTCTTAAAAACGCCCCTAAGGACGACATCGGCAATGTAATGCTACCTGTGGATGTCATCAAATTAATGAAATAGCATCAGTAATGGTGCGAAAAAATCCGCAATGCCGAGGCGTTGCGGATTTTTCCGAAAGGACTGTTATAATAACGGTCTATTTTTTACTTGTTGATTTTCTGCCAACTGTCCTTGAGCGTGATTGTGCGGTTAAACACGAGGTGCTCTTTTGTGGAATCCTTCTTGTCGGGAGTGAAGTAACCGATGCGCTGGAACTGGAAATGTGCTCCCGGCTCTGCATTCTCGGCGAGGAACGGCTCAATCTTGGCGTGCTCCACAACCTTGATAGAGTCTGGATTGAGGAGTTCGTGGAAGTCGCGATCCTTAACCTCAGAAGCATTCTCCACTGCGAAAAGTCGGTCGTAGAGACGAACCTCAGCATCAACACAGTGGTTTGCAGAAACCCAGTGGAGCGTACCTTTCACCTTGCGCATGCTGCCAGGCATTCCGCTCTTCGAATCTGGGTCGTACTCGCAATAGATTTCCTCGACATTGCCGTCGGCATCTTTCTTGCAGCCAGTGCACTTAACAATGTAAGCACCCTTCAAGCGAACCTCCTTGTCGGGAGTCATACGGAAGAATTTCTTCGGCGGAATTTCCATAAAGTCGTCGCGCTCGATGTAGATTTCGCGCGAGAACGGCATCATGTGAGTACCCGAATTTGGATCTTCGGGATTGTTTTCCATCTCGACGTTCTCCTCCTGACCTTCTGGATAGTTGGTGATTACCACCTTTACAGGGTCGATTACGGCGCACACGCGTGTTGCACGCTTGTTGAGGTCTTCGCGGATGCTGAACTCAAGGAGAGAGATGTCGTTGACAGCCTCAAACTTGGTGTAGCCTATGCGGTTGATAAATGACTTTATCGACTCTGGAGTGAAGCCGCGGCGACGCAAGCCAGAGATGGTCGGCATACGAGGGTCGTCCCAGCCGTCTACCAAGCCTTCCTTCACCAGTTGCAGAAGTTTACGCTTCGACAACACTGTGTAGGTGAGGTTCAGACGGTTAAACTCAATCTGTCGCGGGCAGTAAGTCTCATCAGCCAACTCCTTGACAAAATATTCATAAAGTGGACGGTGAGGCACAAACTCGAGGGTACAGATAGAGTGAGTAACACCCTCGAAATAGTCCGACTGTCCGTGAGCGAAGTCGTACATTGGGTAAACCTTCCACTTGTCGCCAGTGCGGTGGTGCGGATGCTTGATGATGCGGTACATTATCGGGTCGCGGAAATGCATATTAGACGATGCCATATCAATCTTGGCACGGAGCACCATTGCGCCCTCCTCAAACTCGCCGGCATTCATACGCTGGAAAAGGTCGAGGTTCTCCTCAATCGGACGGTCGCGGAACGGACTTGCCACACCTGGTTGTGTAGGTGTGCCCTTCTGCTCAGCAATCTGCTCGGCAGTCTGCTCGTCCACGTATGCCTTACCCTCCTTGATCATGCGGATCGCGAGGTCGTAGAGTTGTGGGAAATAGTCAGAAGCATAGTATTCGCGGTCTGCCCAGTCGTAACCCAGCCACTTGATGTCCTCGCGGATGGAGTCTACATATTCAACGTCCTCCTTTACAGGGTTAGTGTCGTCGAAGCGAAGGTTGCAAGTGCCGCCAAACTTCTCAGCAACGCCGAAGTCCATGCAGATGGCCTTGGCATGACCAATGTGAAGATAGCCGTTAGGCTCTGGTGGGAAGCGAGTGTTCAGACGTCCACCGTTTTTTCCTTGTTTCAAATCGTCGGCCACCAGTTGCTCAACGAAATTCAGGCCTGACTCTTTCTCTGTTGTCAGTTCCTTGTTTTCAATTTCTGACATATGTTTTCCTTTTAAATTGTCGATGTTAAAATGCAAAGTTAATGCAAAAAAGTGAAAATAATCGCACTACCGCCCAAAAATGCGATTAATTGACATCAGCGACGTTTAAATTGCGCCTCAAGCGCCACTCTCATTGCGCCATTCCGTAAGCAATCGGCGGGCGAGAAGCGAATGATTGATGGAAATATGATTAAAAATTCATCAATTTTAAAGAATTATGCACACAAACATTACCGTTTTTCGTTATCTTTGCAACTCGATGTTCCCGAGTGGACAACAACTAAATAAAGATTATGCCTGCCAATGTCGGCGAATGGCAGAAAAAATGCTTAATTTTGGCAATTAAAAGAAACGGAAGATTCAGAAAGTGGACGTAGCGATAGTGAAATATAATGCTGGCAACGTATTTTCGGTGGAATGTGCGCTGCAGCGCCTTGGCATAACGCCGACAGTCACCGACGACCCTGCCCTGCTTGCGGCTGCCGACAAAGTGATATTTCCCGGCGTCGGCGAAGCCTCGTCGGCAATGGCTTGCCTGAAGGGGCAAGGCCTCGACAAGGTGATATGCGACCTGCGCCAGCCGGTGCTCGGCATCTGCATAGGTCAGCAGTTGCTCTGCCGCCACTCCGAAGAGGGCGACTGCGACTGTCTTGGCATCTTCGACACTGAAGTAAAGCGATTCCTTCCCAAAGAAGGTTTCAAAATTCCCGAGATGGGATGGAACACGATTGCCGCCACCGCCCCCAGCCCACTACTACGCGGCATCAACGACGGCAGTTACGTCTACTACGTGCACAGTTACTATGCCCCCGTCTGCGCCGACACTATTGCCGTCACCGAATTTACTGTGCCGTTCAGCGCAGCGATGCAGCGCAACAACTTTTTCGCCACACAGTTTCACCCGGAGAAGAGCGGCGATATCGGCGAAATGATACTGAAAAATTTTCTTGAACTATGATAGAAATTGTGCCAGCCATTGATATTATCGAAGGAAAATGCGTGCGGCTCACCCGCGGCGACTATTCCACCAAGCGCGTCTACAACGAAGACCCGCTGGAGGTGGCTACTGCCATGGAGGGTGCCGGTTGCCGCAGACTTCACCTTGTGGACCTCGACGGCGCAAAGGCGGCACACATCGTGAACTACCGCACTCTGGAGCGGCTGGCAAGTCGCACGAGCCTCACCATCGACTTTGGCGGAGGGCTGAAGAGCGACGAAGATGCACACGTAGCATTCGAGTCGGGCGCAGCAATGATTACTGGCGGCAGCGTGGCGGTGAAAAATCCTGATATGTTCCGCGGATGGCTTAAACGCTACGGCGCTGACCGCATCATCCTCGGCGCAGATGCCAAGGACAGGAAAATTTCAACCACAGGATGGACTGAGGACAGCGGCATCGACCTGATACCGTTTGTCAAAGAATATATGGAGCGCGACGGTGTGCGACAGGTGATCACCACCGACATCAGTTGCGACGGGACACTCAAAGGCCCTGCCGTGGAACTGTATGCTGAGATGCTCCGCGAACTTGAAGGCATCTTCCTTGTGGCGAGTGGAGGTGTGAGTGCGATGGCCGACATTGAGCGGCTCGATGCCATAGGCGTGCCTGCCGTGATTGTGGGCAAAGCCATCTACGAAGGACGCATCTCGCTCAACGATGTAGAACAAATAAATAAGGAAACAAGATAATGCTTGCTAAACGAATCATACCTTGCCTCGATGTGAAAGACGGCAAAACCGTGAAAGGTGTTTGCTTCGGCAACCTCCGCGATGCTGGCGACCCTGTGGCACTCGGACGCCGTTACAGCGAAGAGGGGGCCGACGAGTTAGTGTTTCTCGACATCACGGCATCGAGCGAGCGCCGCAAGACGCTCGTCGAGATGGTGAGCAACGTGGCGAGGGGAGTGAGCATACCCTTCACTGTGGGCGGAGGCATCAGCAGCGTTGCCGATGTCGATGCCCTACTTAATGCCGGTGCCGACAAGATTTCAATCAACTCATCAGCACTTGCTCGACCACAACTCATCGACGAGATAGCCAAGCGTTTCGGGCGTCAAGTGTGTGTCGTAGCCATCGATGCACATCAGATTGACGGACAGTGGGTTTGCTACACCCATGGTGGACGCAAGCCAACCGACCGCCTGCTTTTTGAATGGGCTGCCGAAGCCGAAAGCCGCGGCGCGGGCGAAATCCTGTTTACAAGCATGGACCACGACGGCGTTAAGCAGGGCTTTGCGTGCGAGGCACTGGCGCAACTGTCGGAAAATGTGGGCATCCCCGTTATTGCGAGCGGCGGATGCGGCACGATGGAGCATTTCGCCGAAGCGTTCACCAAAGGCAAAGCCGATGCTGCACTGGCAGCAAGTGTGTTCCACTACAACGAAATCGGCATCCACGAACTTAAACAATATTTACAACAACAGCATATCACAGTTAGATTATGAATTTGGATTTTGACAAAATGGGTGGACTTGTTCCTGCCATCGTGCAGGACGCCCGTACGAAGAATGTGCTGATGCTCGGCTTTATGAACGCCGAGGCTTACGAGAAAACCGTAGAATCAGGCTTCGTGACATTCTATAGCCGCACACGCAATCGCCTTTGGATGAAAGGCGAAGAGAGCGGCAACACTCTGAAGGTGGTTTCAATCGCCGACGACTGCGACCACGACACTCTACTCATCAAGGCTATCCCGGCAGGACCAGTGTGCCACACGGGCGCAGCCACCTGCTTCAGCGACAGCAACGACTACGGAGTGGAATTTTTCGACTATCTGCAGAAATTCATCCAGAAGCGCCACAAAGAGATGCCAGAAGGCTCCTACACCACATCGCTCTTCAAAAAAGGCGTGAACCGCATGGCGCAGAAGGTGGGCGAAGAGGCAGTGGAAACGGTAATCGAGGCGACCAACGGCACCGACGACCGCTTAGTCTATGAGGCATCCGACCTAATGTACCACCTCATCGTGCTGCTCACCTCGAAAGGTCTGTCGCTCGACGACCTGTCGGTGGAACTGCAGAAACGCCACAAAGAATAAGAAACAAAACAACAATATGTCAGCAATCATTGATTACAAAAACGTAGAAGTGCTCCGCAAGGAGTTGCTCGTGCTCAAGAACGTGAATTTCACACTCGAAGAGGGTCAGTTTGTCTACCTCATCGGCCGTGTGGGCAGCGGCAAGAGTAGCCTGATGAAGACGATGTATGCCGAAGTGCCCATCGAAATGGGCGAAGCGCGCATCTTCGACTACGACCTCACATCGATACGCCGCAAGGACGTGCCGATGCTCCGCCGGCAAATCGGCGTGGTGTTTCAGGATTTCCAACTGCTGTCGGACCGTTCGGTCTACGACAACCTGCTGTTTGTGCTGAAGGCCACCGGATGGAAAGCCAAAGCCGACATCGAGGAACGCATCAATGACGTGCTGCGCGAGGTGGGCATGGAAAACAAGTCGTACAAGATGCCCCACGAGTTGTCGGGCGGCGAGCAGCAGCGCATCGCCATCGCCCGTGCTCTCCTCAACCGCCCAAAACTGATTCTCGCCGACGAGCCTACAGGCAACCTCGACCAGGAAACGGGACACCAGATTATGACCCTGCTCCACCGCATCTCGGCGGAGGGCACAGCCGTGATTATGGCGACGCACAACATCCAACTCACAGAGGATTTCCCGGCGCGAGTGGTGAAATGCGAGGACAAGAATGTAATTGACGTAAAAAAATAAAGAAGACCCATAAAACAAGAAATGAAGGTACTGAAATTTGGGGGTACGTCTGTCGGCTCGGCAGAGCGTATCAAAAAAGTCGCCGGCATCGTTACCGGCAAGGGCAAGAACATCGTTGTGCTGTCGGCAATGGCGGGCACGACCAACACTCTTGTGGAAATTTCCGACTATCTTTATAAAAAGAATACCGACGGCGCACGCGAAACCGTCAACAAACTTGAGTTGAAGTATCTCAAGACCATCGACGAACTCTATTCCACCGAAAGCAGCAAGGCTTCGGCTCTCGAAAAGATAAAGGCTTGCTTCAGTTATCTGCGCTCGTTCACGAAGGATATCTTCACGATGTTTGAAGAAAAGGAAATCCTTGCGCAGGGCGAAATCATGTCGACAATCATGATGGATATCTACCTGAAGGAGCAAGGCGTAAACTCAGTGTTGCTCCCAGCGCTGGAATACATGAAGACTGACAAAAACGGCGAGCCGGAATCGCAATTCATCAAGCAGCAACTCACTCTGCTTCTCGATAAAAACCCGGATGCCGACATCTATATCACTCAGGGCTACATCTGCCGCAATGCCTACGGCGAAATCGACAACCTGCAACGCGGCGGTAGCGACTACTCTGCGTCGCTCGTCGGTGCAGCAATCGGTGCAGAAGAGATTGAAATCTGGACGGACATCGACGGCATGCACAACAACGACCCTCGCTTTGTAGAAAATACAAAACCCGTTGAGAAACTGAACTTCGAGGAGGCTGCGGAGTTGGCTTATTTCGGGGCGAAAATCCTTCACCCTACGTGCATCCAGCCTGCCAAACTCAATAACATACCCGTCCGTCTGCTCAGCACTCTTGACCCTACTGCCAAGGGCACTTTGATCGGCAACCTTCAGGTGGACCGCACAATCAAGGCAGTTGCCGCAAAGGACAATATCACAGCCATCCGCATCAAGTCGGGACGCATGCTCCTTGCCTACGGATTTATGCGCAAGGTGTTTGAGATTTTCGAGTCGCACAAAACGCCAGTCGACATGGTGACTACCTCCGAGGTGGGCGTGTCAGTGACCATCGACAACGAGAAGAACCTCGACAGCATCGTCGACGAACTTCGCAAATTCGGCACCGTGACCATCGACCACGACATGGTAATCCTCTGCGTGGTGGGCGACCTCGAATGGCAGAACCGCGGCTTTGAGGCGAAAGCCATCGCCGCCCTCAAGGACATCCCCGTGAGAATGATTTCCTACGGCGGAAGCAACTACAATATCTCATTCCTCATCCGCAAGGAGGACAAGGTGGCAGCCCTAAACAAATTAAGCGAAGAGTTGTTTAACTAACCGAACTACTGCAACAATTATGACACAGTTTCCAATAGACGAATTCAAGAACATAGAGACACCGTTCTACTACTACGATATGGCGTTGCTTGAGCAAACGCTCCGCAAAGTAACCGCACTCGCAGCCGAAAACAACTGCAAGGTGCACTATGCCGTAAAAGCAAACGCTAATCCGCGCATCCTCCAAGCCATCAACAAGGCAGGTCTGGGTGTGGACTGCGTGAGCGGCGGCGAAATCGAGGCTGCCGTGAAGGCTGGATTTACGGGCAACGGCATCATGTTTGCCGGCGTGGGCAAAACCGACCGCGAGATTGAACTGGCACTCGACACCAACATCCGTTGCTTCAACGTGGAGTCGTTGCCGGAATTGCTCAACATCAACGAGATTGCCGGACGGAAAAAGATGATGGCTCACGTGGCTGTGCGCATCAACCCTAATGTGGATGCCCACACTCACCAGTACATCACTACGGGACTGAACGAAAACAAGTTCGGCATCAATCTTGAGAACCTCGACGACTTCGTTACCACAGCCCTTTCGCTCGACAACGTTGACCTCTGCGGAGTGCATTTCCACATTGGCTCGCAAATCACAGAGACAGAGCCGTTTGTGATGCTCTGCACAAAGGCGCGCGAAATTCTTGACCGCATGAAGGAACTCGGAGCAATAATCACCATCGTCGACATGGGCGGCGGTCTTGGCATCGACTACGATGACCCTGACGGCAATCCTATTCCCGACTTCGACAGTTATTTCTCGGTGTTCCGCGAAAATCTTCAACTCGATGCCGACCAGGAACTCCATTTTGAGCCGGGTCGCTCAATCGTAGGACAGTGCGGCTCGCTGATTACCCGCGTGCTCTATGTAAAAGAAGGCACAACCAAGAAGTTTGCCATCGTAGATGCCGGCATGACCGACCTCATCCGTCCAGCCCTCTATCAGGCACACCACAAAATCGAAAACATCTCATCGACATCGGCTGTCGACGACGTGTACGACGTTGTGGGACCTATCTGCGAATCGTCGGACCGCTTCGGCACCGACGAGCGTCTGCCGCTCGTGGAACGCGGCAATTTCCTTGCACTTCGCTCTGCAGGAGCCTACGGCGAAGTGATGGCTTCAGCCTACAACTGCCGGCACTTGCCGGGTAGCGTGTTTTCCACCGACCTTTAGGGCGGATGGCAACCTAAATTGAATTATATGGCTAACTATATGAACTTAAGAGGTATGGGCGTTGCGCTCATCACCCCGTTCAAAAAAGACAAGTCAATCGACTTTCCTGCATTGGCACGGTTGCTTGAGCACATCATCCAAAACCATGCCGACTACATCGTGGTGCTCGGCACGACCGCCGAAACGCCGACCCTCACCGAGGACGAACGCGAGGAGTTGAAGCGGTTTATCGTGGAGCGCGTGCGCCGTCGCCTGCCGCTGGTGCTTGGCGTGGGAGGCAACAACACGATGGGAGTGGTCGACTACTTGAAAAACAACGACCTTTCGGCGTTCACCGCCATACTGTCGGTTGTGCCCTACTACAACAAACCGTCGCAGGAGGGCATCTACCAGCACTACAAGACCATTGCCGAAGCGTCGCCACTGCCTGTGATCCTCTACAACGTGCCAGGGCGCACAGGCGTGAATATGTCGGCTGAGACCACTCTGCGCCTTGCCAACCAATTTGAGAACATCATCGGCGTGAAGGAAGCCTCTGGCAACATCACGCAGATGGACGACATCATCAAGAACAAGCCGGAACGGTTTATGGTGATTTCTGGCGACGACGGCATCACCTTCCCGCTGATGACACTCGGCGCTGTAGGTGTAATCTCGGTCATCGGCAACGCTTTCCCGCTGGAGTTCAGCCGCATGGTGCGTCTTGCCCTTGCTGGCGACTACCAGAAGGCATTGCTCATCCACCACCGGTTCACGGAGTTGTTCTCCCTGCTGTTTGTCGATGGCAACCCGGCTGGCGTGAAATGTTTGCTCAACGCAAAAGGAATGATTGAAAACGAGTTACGATTGCCTCTGGTGCCTACAAAAATCACCACCTACGAGAAAATCCGCAACGTGCTCAACAGTTTGGAACAATAATAAGAACAAAGAAATATGAAGTATACGTATCGCACCGAAGGCACATGCAGCCAGGCTATAGAAATTGAAACAGAGGACGGAAAAATCAAGGACGTGCAGTTTTTTGGCGGTTGCAACGGCAACCTTCAGGGCATCTGCTCCTTGGTAAAGGGTATGCCAGTGACGGAGGTCATCAGCCGCCTCAAGGACATCCACTGCGGCTCAAAAGGCACCTCCTGCCCCGACCAACTCAGCCGCGCCCTCGCAATGATTGCCGAAAAAGAGGGCAATGCAGAAAAGTCTCTGTAAATTGCCTCAAAGGCAAACCCAAAACCCATCAAAAACGGAATTATTCCCCAAAACGCCCCCTGTCTTGACGGAATAATTCCCTTTTTTAATACCCAAAATGACGGAATAATTCCCCAATACTTGCATATTTAATTGAATTTCAATACATTAAGAAGCAACAAGCGGGGCGGCACTGTTGAGGTGTCGCCCCGCTTCAATATTCCGAAATTGAAAGGGTATTGTTAGGTTCGTTTTTTTAGCGTACTACAACTTTCGTTGCCCGTCCGTCGACGGTAACGATGTAGGCACCGGCTGCCACACTGAAGTCTGCCTCTGGAGAAGCAACTGCACTCGCAACGCGCTTGCCGTCAATCGAGAAG
>CAVAPE010000006.1:0-59119 GCA_963590405.1 Eubacterium sp. CAG:180
CTCAAATGGCGCAAAAATGGGGGTAAATGTTAAAAAAGTGGCGATAGGGTGTCTAAATCTCATAAAAAAACCGAGATTTAGACACCCTATCGGTAGTTTTTTATATTTTTGGCATGAATAAAAATAAATGCTATGGAATATTCACCCAACATAATCGGCAGAAGGAGAGAGCAAGAATTGCTCCAAGATTGTTTGGATTCGACCAAGCCAGAGTTTGTGGCAGTTTTTGGGAGAAGACGGATAGGAAAGACTTTCCTGATTAAGCAATTTTTCAACGAATCTTTTGATTTTTACACCACAGGTATCTATCAAGTATCTAAATCGGAGCAGTTGAAAAATTGGCAGATACAATTGAGTAAGTACAGCGGGAAAAAACAAGCGAAACCACTCGATTGGTTTGAGGCGTTTTCTCAGTTGGAAGAGTATTTGGAGACTAAAAAAGAGCAGGCTAAAATCACGATTTTCATTGACGAACTTCCATGGCTGGATACCCCTAAATCGAATTTTCTTCGTGCCTTGGAAATGTTTTGGAACAGTTGGGCCTCTTCTCGTAAAGGGTTGAAATTGGTGGTGTGCGGAAGTGCAACAACGTGGATGACCAACAAATTGTTGGGCGACAAAGGTGGCTTGCACAATAGGGTGACCCGTCCCATCCGTTTGGCTCCGTTCTGCTTGGCAGAAACAGAAGAGTATTTGCAAAGTGAAGGCATCGAATGGGAACGCCAAGAGATACTGGACGCGTATATGATTTTGGGCGGCACGCCGTTTTATCTTTCTTTGTTGACGTCAAGACTGAGTTTAAGGCAGAATATCGACGAATTGTTTTTTGGAAAAGACCCTATTCTTGCCTCTGAGTATGACTTTCTTTTTCAGTCGTTGTTTAATGATGCTAACTTGTACAAGAAGGTTGTGGAGTCATTGGCCGACAAACTGTGTGGCTTGACACGAGAAGAGTTGGTGCAGGTGACGGGAACAAGCAACAACGGGAAAATGACAGAGGTGCTTGACAATTTGATAAAGTGCGATTTTCTTCGACCTTACCAAGCGTTTGGCTCCAAGAAGAAAGGTATGCTATACCAGTTGTCGGACATGTACACTCTCTTTTATCTTCGATTTGTGAAAAACAATCGAAGTATGGACAATCATGCATGGAGCAATCTGTCGGATGGCAAGCGCAATTCATGGGCAGGATATGCCTTTGAGCAGGTGTGCATTCTGCACATCAATCAAATTAAGCAAGCGTTGGGCATTAGTGGCATAGCCAGCGATGTGTGCTCTTGGCGATACAAGGGCGAGGAGCAGGGAGCCCAAATTGATTTGGTGATTGACCGGAATGACAGAACAATCGACCTTTGTGAGATAAAGTATAGTGTAGGAGCGTATGAACTGAAAAAGGACTATGTGGAATGGCTTCGTGAAAGGCGCAATCTTTTCAGAGACGTAACTGGAAGCAAAAAAACTCTGCGGCTGACGATGATTACATCGGGAGGTATAAAACCAGGCAAATATTCATCAAGCATACAGGGCGAGGTGGAACTCGCCGATTTATTCCGCGAATAGCCGGAAATGTTAAAAAAGTGGCGATAGGGTGTCTAGGCGGTTTTTGGGGTTTTGCGGAAGCGGCCGAGGGCGTAGGCGAGCACTTCGCGCTGGATGGTGGAGTTGAGGATGCGGTTGGCGATGTAGTAGAGGGTGAAGCAGATGGCGGTCTGCGCGAGGATGCAGAGCCAGGGGTTTGCTACGGTGGAGAGCATCAGCCATTGCGGCACGGCAATGACGGTGGCGATGACGGCGTAGGGGATTACGTCGGTGACGATGTGGCTGGTGGGGTATCCAACGATGCGTCCCGCCACAATGACGGCGTAGACGTAGAACAACAAGGATGCGACAAACTGCCCCCATATCATGGCGGTGACGCCGAGTGGGATGGTGACCACGATGGCGGCAACCATAAGCACGTCCTTGACCGTTTCGTAAGCCACGAGAGCGCGCGAGCGTCCGAGGCTGAGGATGTAGTTGTTGTAGAGCGTGGCGA
Organism: Eubacterium sp. CAG:180; assembly: GCA_963590405.1. Classification (GTDB taxonomy): domain Bacteria; phylum Bacteroidota; class Bacteroidia; order Bacteroidales; family Muribaculaceae; genus Limisoma. The sequence continues at coordinate 2,036 of CAVAPE010000006.1, forward strand.
GTACCACGAAGATGCCGCGAGCCACGAGTATCTGGAACAGCAGGATGGCATCGTCCCACTTCGTGGAGAAGAGTATGTGGAAGATGGGTTCAGCCGCCGTGATGAGGAGCAGGAACAGGGGGAAGAGCAGATAGGCAGTGAAGCGGTTCATCTTGCGCATGGAGCGCAACATGCGTTCTTTGTCGTCCTGAAAACCGCTGAGCACGGGCAGAAACGATGCCGTGAGGATTTGCGCAAACGACTGTATGCCCATCTTGCTCCATTTGTCGGCCTGCGTGTAGCAGCCGAGGCGTGCAAGATTGTAGTATGCACCGATGATAAACGAGTAGATATTGAGCGATGCCGTGTTGAGAAACGAGCAGACCATCACTCCGCAGCCCACGGAGAAGACACTGCGCATCGACGCCCAACTGAAGCCCGTGCGCGGCAGCCAGCCTGTGGTGAACCACAAGAATCCCGATTTCACGGCGGCGAGAATTATGGTTTGCCACACGATAGCCCATGCCCCGTAGCCAGCCAGGGCGAGCCAGATGCCTGCAGCACCTGACACCACCAGTCCCAGCGAGTTTGCCACGGCAACGCGCGCCATGGTCATCTGCTTCATCATGCGGTTGGTTTGCACCAGAGCGGTGGCGTTGACGATGAACGACAGGAACATCACCCTCGACAGACTAATGAGCCGCTGGTCGCCGAAGATGTCGGCTATCAGCGGTGCGCAGAACCACAGCACTATGTAGATGCCCACGCTGACGGCGAGGTTGAAGTAGAACACCGTGCAGTAGTCGCGCTCGGTGGGCGACTTTTTCTGTATCAGTGCGGCGGAGAAGCCGCTATCCACGAAGAGCGACGCAAAAGCCTGAAACACGAGCATCGCCCCTACCAGTCCGAAATCTTCTTTCGACAGGATGTTGGCGAGCACCACGCCCGTGATGCCGTAGAACACCTGCGATGCAAACTTGTCGATGGTGTTCCACTTCAGGGTGCGGGCGGTTTTCCGCTTCAGGTCGGTTTCTTCCATTCAGCGCGCGGCTATTCTTTTACGGGTTTGCGTTGCTGGGGGATGTTGGCATCAGGGTCGGCAGACGACGATGCCGCATCGGGCAACTCCATGAGGTCGAGTAGCCCAGTGCCGTTGTCGGTAGCCTCTTCCGTCTCCGTGTCGTCGGTCTCTGCAGCGATAGGCGCTTCCTCCTCGTTGCCGCCCTCCAGTTGCACGATTTTCACGTTGGAGATTTTGCTCTTAGTGATTACCGGCTTGCCGATGTAGTAGACCTTACCTGAACCCAAACCCTTGACAGCCAGCGTTTCCGACGCCGAGCAGCCGATGGTGCCAGTGCCCATGAGCGATGCCTTCACATTTTTTGCAGCAATCTCGTCGGCTTGGATTTCGCCAGTGCCTATGTTGCTGACCGACAGGTTGTCGCACTTGCCCGAGGCGATGATTGTGCCCTTGCCCGTGAGTAACTTCAGGTTGATGTTTACCGCGTCGAGGTTGCGGGCAATGATTTTGCCGTTGCCCTGCAGTGTAAGGTCGATTTTCGCACCCGGAGCCACGTTGCGGATTGTCAGAGTGCTATCCTTCGAGTTTTCAGCCTTGTAGAGATACGACGAGTAGACGTAGACCGTAGGCAGCGTTTTCAGCGCCGCGATGGCAGGGTCGAGCATGATTTTCAGTTTGCCTTTTGAGCGCTCAGCCATGATGTAGGACGTGTATTGCCGCTCGATGTCGAACGCCACCAGTCCGATGGAGTCCTTGGCGTTGGAGTAGACCACATTGATGCCGTCGTTCACTACCAGTTCGTTGAACTCGCCCACGTTGATTGTGCGTTGCGCTGCGCCGGCGGTAGCGATGGCGCAGAGGGCGATGATTGCTGACAATATTTTTTTCATAGTTCGATTATGTTTTTTCTATATGTGTAAGTACTCAGTTTCAATGTGTTGCAGCACCTCCTCGAGGTCGGCGCGCGTCTTTGCCTGGAGCATCGCAATGCGAGTGTCGCGGAAGTTGGGGATGCCCTTAAACAGCGGCGATGCAGCGAGGTGGCGGCGGATGTGGAGAATGCCGCGGAACTCGTCGATGCTCTCGATGCTTTCGGCAATCTGTCGGCGCAGCAGAGCCATCTTCTCGGCGGCGGAAATCTCCGGCACTTCGCCGTTGTGGAGGAGTGCGTGCTTCATCTCGCGGAAAATCCACGGAGCGCCAATCGAGGCACGTCCCACCATCACACCATCAACGCCGTAGCGGTCGAAGGCATCCTTCACCTCACTGGGCGTGGTGATGTCGCCGTTGCCAATGATGGGGATGGAGATGCGCGGATTTGCCTTCACTTCGCCGATGAGCGTCCAGTTGGCACTGCCCGTGTACATCTGGCTGCGCGTGCGGCCGTGGATGGTCAGAGCCTTGATGCCGCAGTCCTGCAACTGCTCGGCGAGGGTTGTGATAATCTTGTTTTCGCAGTCCCAGCCCAGACGCGTCTTCACCGTTACTGGAAGATGCACCGCATCGACCACCGCACGGGTGATTTGCAGCAGTTTGGGCACGTCGCGGAGCATTCCTGCGCCAGCGCCCTTCGACGCCACCTTCTTCACTGGGCAGCCGAAATTGATGTCGATCACGTCCGGACCAGCGGCTTCGGCTATCTTGGCAGCCTCCACCATCGGCTCCACCTCCTTGCCGTAGATCTGTATTGCCACGGGGCGCTCGGCGGCGTTGGTGTGGAGTTTGCGAGTGGTGCTGTTGATGTTGCGCACGAGGGCATCAGCCGACACAAATTCCGTGTAGACCATATCGGCGCCCTGCTCTTTGCAAATAAGGCGGAACGACGGGTCGGTCACGTCTTCCATCGGTGCCAGCAGCACGGGGCGTTCGCCAAGATCGATTGTTCCTATCTTCATTTGCTCGTTAGTTTTTTTTGGATGCGCAAGTTACGCATTTTATATGTTTTTCCGACGATGCCGGAATTTGAAAAAATCATAATAAAGACTTATTTTCTGTCACTTTTGTCGGCATTTCTCAACCGCTGGAGCATTTCGGCGGCGGTGAGCCCGCTCAGAGGGTGCCGCCACTGGGGCGACAGTTGGCACAAAGGCACGAGCACAAACTCGCGGCGATCCATGCGCGGATGAGGCACGGAGAGGCTCTGCGTGTCGATGATTTCGCTGCCGAGATAGATGATGTCGATGTCGAGGATGCGGTCGGCATATCCGCCGTCGGCGTTGCGGTGGCTTGCGCTGCCCACCTCCTTCTCGATGCGCTGGAACAGGCTGAGCAGGGAGAGAGCAGGAAGGTCGCTTTCAAACTCCACGGCGATATTGAAAAAGGGGTTATCCGACAGATAACCCCATGCTTCAGATTCGTATATGCTTGACACGCGTGGGGAACAATCAGCATATTGGGCAATCTTCGTTACCGCCTGGCGCAAATTTGCCTCGCGGTCGCCGAGATTCGACCCTATGTTGATGCTCACCACCCGCATTGTCTGCGACTACAGAGTCTTTGAGACTTCAACCTCTTCGAATGCCTCGACCATATCGCCCTCCTTCACATCGTTGTAGCCAGCGATGTTGAGACCGCAGTCGTAGCCCGAAGCCACTTCCTTGACGTCGTCTTTGAAGCGCTTCAGAGAGCCGAGTTCTCCAGTGTAGATGACGATGCCGTCGCGGATGAGGCGCACCTTGCAAGTGCGTTTCACCTTGCCTTCGCGCACCATACAACCGGCGATAGTGCCCACCTTCGAAATCTTGTAGGTTTGGAGCACCTCTGCCGTACCAGTAACCTCTTCCTTGAGTTCTGGCGAGAGCATACCCGCCATAGCATCCTTCACCTCCTCGATAGCATCGTAGATGATAGAGTAGAGACGGATGTCGACGCCTTCGTTTTCAGCCAAACGGCGTGCGGCAACCGACGGACGCACCTGGAAGCCGATGATTACGGCATCCGATGCGGCAGCCAAGGTTACGTCGCTCTCCGAGATGGCACCCACAGCCTTGTGGATGACGTTGACCTGAACCTCCGGAGTGGAGAGTTTGATGAGCGAGTCGCTCAACGCCTCGATAGAGCCGTCCACGTCGCCCTTCACGATGAGGTTGAGTTCGTGGAACTCGCCCAGAGCGCGGCGGCGAGCAATGTCGTCGAGACCCGGCATGCGGTGCGTGCGGTCCTTCAGTTCGCGCTGCAGTTGCTCGCGGCGTGTGGCGATTTCGCGTGCCTCGCGGTCAGTTTCGAGGATGTTGAATGTGTCGCCTGCGGTAGGCGCACCGTTCAAGCCGAGCACCAGAGCCGGAGCGGCAGGGCCTGCCTCCTTGATGCGCTGGTTGCGCTCGTTGAACATAGCGCGGATTTTGCCGTAACTTGTTCCAGCCACCATGATGTCGCCCACGTGGAGCGTACCGTTGCTCACGAGCACCGTAGCCACATATCCGCGACCCTTGTCGAGCGACGACTCGATGATTGAGCCCGTAGCGTTGCGGTTAGGGTTAGCCTTGAGTTCGAGCATTTCTGCTTCGAGGAGCACCTTGTCGAGAAGTTCGGCAACGCCGATACCCTTCTTTGCCGAGATTTCCTGCGACTGATATTTGCCGCCCCAGTCCTCCACGAGGTAGTTCATGTTTGCCAGTTCCTCCTTGATTTTGTCAGGGTTGGCGTTTGGCTTGTCTATTTTGTTGATTGCGAATACAATAGGCACACCAGCGGCTGACGCGTGGTTGATGGCCTCAATGGTTTGCGGCATCACGCTGTCGTCGGCAGCCACGATGATGATGGCGATGTCCGTAACCTTCGCACCGCGGGCACGCATGGCGGTGAACGCCTCGTGACCTGGGGTGTCGAGGAATGTGATGCGGCGGCCGTCGTCGAGTTTCACGTTGTAGGCACCGATGTGCTGGGTGATACCACCAGCCTCGCCGGCAATCACGTTAGCGTTGCGGATGTAGTCGAGCAACGAAGTTTTACCGTGGTCAACGTGACCCATCACCGTTACGATCGGTGGACGTGGAAGAAGGTCTTCTTCGCTGTCGGCCTCCTCGTTGATGGCTTCCGACACCTCTACGCTGATGTATTCGGTTTTGAATCCGAACTCTTCAGCCACGAGGTTGATGGTTTCGGCATCGAGTCGCTGGTTAATCGATACCATCATGCCGATGTTCATACAAGTGGCAATAACCTTGTTTACCGGCACGTCCATCATCAGAGCCAAGTCGTTGGCGGTCACAAATTCGGTGATGCGCAGCGTTTTGCTTTCCTTTGCTTCCAGAGCAGCCTCTTCACGCTCGCGCTCCTCGAAGGCTTCGCGCTTCTCTTTTCTCCACTTTGCACTCTTCTTCTGAGGCTTGTTGGTGAGGCGTGCGAGGGTTTCCTTGACCTGTTTCTGTACGTCCTCCTCGCTTACTTCGGTCTTAGCGTGGCGCTTGTTGTTAGGCTTGCCGCCCTGACGGTTGGCATTTTTGTCCTTGTTGCGGCGGTTGCCGTCGGCACCGCCTTGCTTAGGTGCTCCCTGCTGTCCTGGATGCTCGATGTCGACTTTCTCCTTGCCTATGCGCTGACGTTTGCGCTTCTCGCCGTTTGCGTTGGCATTGGCGCCGTTAGCCTGTTTGTCCTTTGCAGCACGCTCTTTGCGCTTCTCCTCCTTCGATTTCTTCTTCGGACGAGTGGACTGGTTGATGGCATCGAGGTCGATTTTGCCGAGAATCTTTGGTGCAGCGATGGTTGCAACCTTGATTTTGATTTCGTTAGAGTCCTTTGTCTCTGCCGCAGGTTCAGCCTTAGGCGCTTCTGGTTTCGGCTCAGCCTTCACCTCCGGCTTCGCCTCCACCTTTGGAGCAGGTGCTGGCGCAGGCTTAGGCTCTGGCTTCGGTTCTGCCTTCACCTCAGGCTTTGCCTCCACCTTCACTTCTGGTTTTGGTTCTGGCTTTGGCTTTGGCTCTGGTGCAGGTGCTGGCGCAGGTTTAGGCTCCGGCTTTGCTTCAACAGGGCGGTTCTTGGCATCGAGTTCAATCTTGCCGAGGATTTTCGGCTGTTGCACGGGCGTAACGACCGTCTTGATTTGCTCGGGCTTCTTTGCCTCCTGTTGAGCCTTGTTCTTTACTTTGTCCTTCTGCCTCTCCGATGCGTCGCGCTCCGACTTCGACTTGAGGTCTTTGTCGTTTTTGAACGCCTTCATGAGCATTTCGTACTGCTCATCGGAGATGCGGAGGTTCAGGTTGCCGGGGTCGCCGACTTCCTGATTGTTTTTCTGCAGGTATTCCACCAGCGTGGGAATACCTACATTCAAATCGTTTGCTACTTTACTTATCTTTATTGCCATATTATCTGTAAAATCTCCAGTTGTTAATCCTCAAATTCTGCTTTCAGCACTTCAATGACGTGGTCGACGGTGCTTTCTTCAAGGTCGGCCTTGTCGATGATTTGCTCGCGAGGAGTGTTGAGGACTGATTTGGCTGTGGTGCAGCCGATGTTCTTGAGGGCGTCGATAACCCATGCGTCGATTTCGTCGCTGAACTCGTCGAGGTAGATGTCGTCGCTGTCTTCAGTGAAGCGGTAAACCTCAATCTGATAGCCAGTAAGCATTGTTGCCAACTTGATGTTCAAGCCGCCCTTACCGATGGCGAGGGAAACTTCCTCCGGCTGGAGCATCACTTCGGCGTACTTCTCTTCCTCGTTGATGCGGATTGACGACACCTTGGCAGGGCTGAGGGCGCGGCGGATGTAGAGTTCTGGGTTGGTGGTGTAGTTGATCACGTCGATGTTCTCGTTGCGCAACTCGCGCACGATGCCGTGGATGCGTGAGCCTTTCACGCCGACGCATGCGCCTACTGGGTCGATGCGGTCGTCGTACGACTCGACGGCAATCTTGGCGCGCTCACCAGGGATGCGTGCGATGCCTTTGAGGAGGATGAGGCCGTCGTGGATTTCCGGCACCTCAATCTCGAAGAGGCGGCGGAGGAATTCAGGGCTTGTGCGTGAGATGATCACCTTCGGGTTGTTGTTGGTGTTCTGCACTTCCTTGATCACGGCGCGGATTGTCTCGCCCTTGCGGTAGCGGTCGCTCGGTATTTGCTCTTCCTTCGGGAGGATGAACTCGTTGTGCTCTTCGTCGAGCACGAGCACTTCGCGTTTCCATATCTGATAGACTTCACCCACGATGATTTCGCCTTCGAGGGCTTTGAAGCGGGTGTAGATAGCGTCTTTCTGCAGGTCGAGAATCTTCGATGCGAGAGTTTGGCGCAATGTGAGGATTGCGCGGCGACCGAACTTCTCAAACACGATTTCCTTGGTCACTTCTTCGCCGATTTCGCATTCAGGGTCGATTTCGCGGGCTTGTGTCAAGCCGATCTGCATGCTTGGATTTTCAACGGCATCGTCCGAAACGACTTCGAGGTTTTGGTAAATTTCGCAGTCGCCCTTGTCGGGGTTCATGATTACGACGAAATTCTCGTCGGAACCGAACATTTTTGCCAGCACGTTGCGGAATGACTCCTCCAACACGCTAATCATTGTGGTCTTGTCGATATTCTTCAGCTCTTTGAACTCCGAAAAGCTGTCTACCATGCTTATGGATTCCTCTTTCTTTGCCATAATGTCTTAAAACTGGATTATGTATTTTGTATATTTGATTTCGTTGTAAGCGAAGCGGAGGTCTTCCTCCTGCTCCACGGGACGCTTAGCGCCTTCAGGCTTCACTTTCTTCACCACGGTCAGCACGAAGCCTTCGGCATCGGCTGCCTTTAGCGTGCCCTTGAGTTTCTGACCAGCGGCGGTGAGCACTTCCACTTCGTTGCCCACGTTCTTGACGTACTGACGCTCCACGCGCAACGGCGATGTCAGCCCGGCAGAGCCGATTTCCAACTCGTAGTCCTCCTTGTCGCGGTCGAAGGCTTCCTCCACCAGGCGGGTAAGCCTTACGCACTCGTCGATGTCGACGCTTGAGTCGCTGTCAATTTCCACCACGATGTTGTTGTCCTTGCTGATTTTCACGTCGACGAGGAAAAGGTCTGTGCCTTCCATCCCTCGCTCCAATACTTCGGTCAGCGCGCTTTTGTCAATCATTGTTTTCGCTTTGATAAAGTGTTGTTAAAAACAATGGAGAAGACTTCCGCCTCCTCCATTCCGACCGCAAAGTTACTTATTTATAATAAGAACAGCAAATCTTTGCTTTTCAGCATATTGAAAACGTCTTATTATTAATATATTTTAACGTTTCGGTTGCAAAAATATGGATTTTTAGCGATTGGCACGCGGATGGCATTTCTCCACTTCGCGGCGGAGGAACGAGCGGTCGATGTGCACGTAAATCTCTGTTGTGGTGATGCTTTCGTGCCCCAGCATCTCTTGGATGGCACGCAGGTTGGCACCGCCTTCGAGCAGGTGCGTGGCGAAAGAGTGGCGCAACGAGTGAGGGCTGATATGCTTCCTGATGCCGCAGGCGGCGCAGAGGTCGCGGATGATGTAGAACACCATGACGCGCGAGAGTTGACCGCCGCGGCGGTTGAGAAACACGATGTCCTCGCTACCACGCTTCGGCGTGAGGTTGCCGCGGAGCGGCAGATAGTCGCGGATGGCATCGATGGCAGAGTCGGCGATGGGCACGATGCGCTGCTTGTCGCCCTTGCCCTCGATGGTGACGAAGCCCTCGTCGATGGAGATTTTCGACAGTCGCAGCCCCACGAGTTCCGACACGCGCAGCCCGCAGCAGTACATCGTTTCGATGATGGCGCGGTTGCGGCAGCCCTCGTAGGTCGACGTGTCGATGGCAGCCTCCATATCGTCGATTTCCTCCACCGTGAGCACGTCAGGCAGATGCCTGCCCAGACGCGGCAGTTCGAGTAGCGAAGCCGGGTTGGAATCGAGGTAGCCCGACGACTTCAGAAAATGGAAAAACGCCCGGATGCCCGACACGATGCGCGCCTGCGAGCGCGGCTGCACGCCCACGTCGTGGAGCGCAGCGAGAAACTCGTGGAGCATCGGCTCGGTCACGTCGGCGAGCGTTGCGCCAGTGGCTTCGATGTAGTTGATGAGTTTCATCACATCGTCGTCGTAAGCCTCGACCGTGTTGGCCGACAAACCCCTCTCCAAGGCGAGATACGCATTGAAGAGTTCTACAAGTTTGGCGTTATCGGGTAAATCTGTCATAATTTTTCGGTAAACTCGGATAGATTTATTAATTTTGCAGACATTCCGGAAAAGGTTTTTTCTTGCAATGCAAAGTTAATCATTTTGCCGGGGAAATCGAAAACAATGATAAAGCGGTTATGAAAATCCTAATCATCAACGGACCGAACCTCAACCTGTTGGGAGTGAGGGAAAAAGGCATCTATGGCGATAAGCCTTTCGAGGGCTTTTTCGACACTTTGAAAAAGTCGTATCCCGAAGTGGAACTTGACTATTTCCAGAGCAACCACGAAGGCGCGATTATCGATAAAATCCATGAGTGCGGCTTCACCATCGACGGTATCGTGCTCAACGCCGGAGCCTACACCCACACCTCGATAGCCATCGGCGACGCCATCCGTGCCGTCAAGGCCCCCGTGGTGGAGGTGCACATCTCCAACGTGCACAGCCGCGAGGACTATCGCCACGTGTCGATGATTGCCGGGGCGTGCCGGGGCGTGATTGCAGGCTTCGGGCTCGACAGTTACCGTCTTGCCGTAGAAGCGTTGCTGAAGTAGGCGCGCCGGGCGGCGAATGATTTGGGACGACCATCCTTAGAGCAATATACCATGAGGGACCGACATGATTTTATAAGCTCTAAACGAAAAAAACAAAATGACGCAAACTAAATTTACCAAGATTGTTGCAACGGTTTCCGACCGACGCTGTGAGGTCGACTTTATCAAGCAGTTATATGAAAACGGATTGAATGTGGTGAGGATGAACTCCGCCCATCTGCAGCGCGAAGGCTTCCAGAAGATTGTGGACAACGTGCGCGCAGTGAGCGACCGCATAGCCATCCTTATGGACACCAAAGGTCCTGAAATCCGTACCACCACCAACATCGACGACGAGAACCTCCTCTTCGCTGCCGGCGACAAGGTCGACGTGACTGGCGCCCCCGAGGAGTTGAGCGACAAGAGCCACATCCGCCTGTCGTACCCCGACATCGCCAACGACGTTGTGGCAGGTATGCACCTGCTCATTGACGACGGCGAGATTGACTTCCTCATCGACAGCATCGATGGCAAGACCCTCCACTGCACGGCGCAGAACGACGGAGAACTCGGTTCGCGAAAGAGCGTCAACATTCCTGGAGCCAGCATCAAATTGCCGTCGCTCACCCAGCGCGACATCCAGAACATTGGCTATGCCATCGAGATGGGCGTTGACTTCATTGCCCATTCCTTTGTGCGTTCGCGTCAGGATGTGCTCGACATCCAAAAGATACTCGATGCACACAACAGTCAGATAAAAATCATATCCAAGATAGAAAACCAGGAAGGCATCGACAATATCGATGAAATCCTTGAAGTGTCGTACGGCATAATGGTGGCGCGCGGCGACCTCGGCATCGAGGTGCCAGCAGAGCGCATACCCGTGCTGCAGCGCCGGTTGGTGGACAAGTGTATCGCTGCCCACAAACCCGTCATCGTTGCCACTCAGATGCTCCACACAATGATTAGCAACCCGCGCCCAACGCGCGCCGAGGTGTCGGACATCGCCAATGCCGTGTTCCAGCGCGCCGATGCGCTGATGCTCAGCGGCGAGACAGCCTACGGCAAATATCCCGTTGAGGCCATCTCCACAATGACCAGCATCATCAAGGAGACCGAGCATGCACTCACCGAGCGCAAGGAGCCCATCAACCCAACGCTCTTCTGCCGCGACACCTCCGACGTGACCACCTTCCTTGCCCACGGCGCAGCCGACGCACAATATGCCATTGGCGCACGTGCCATCGTCACCGACAGTTACACCGGACGCACGGCGCGCTACATTGCCTCGTTCCGCGGCATCTCGCCCACACTGGCAATCTGCTACCGCCCCAATGTGCCCCGTCTGCTCGCCCTCAGTTACGGCGTCTATCCGCTTTACCAGCAGAAGGAAGCCACCTCGCGCGGCTACCTCTACAATGGTCTGCTTCACCTCATCGAGTTGGGGCTCATCACGCCGTCCGACCGCATTGCCTATCTCGGCGGCGGCTTCGGCGAAGGCAAGGGTACTACATTCTTGGAAATCAACCGCGTAGAGGACGTGCTTGAAAACTACGACCACTACGATTTGCCAAATCTCGAAATCCACAAATAAGCAATGACCGAACAACTTGAAGACTACATCCTGCAGCACATTGATGCGGAAGGCGACCTGCTGAGCCGTCTCGACCGCGAGACCCATCTCTACCACCTGCGTCCGCGCATGTGCTCGGGGCATCTTCAGGGCAAACTGCTGAGGATGTTTGTGCGCATGATTCGTCCGCATCGCATCCTCGAACTCGGCACCTTCACTGGCTATTCAGCCCTCGCTATGGCGGAGGGTATGGCAGCCGATGCCGAACTCCACACCATCGAAATCGACGACGAACTGGAGGACTTCATCCGCCAGCATTTCAGCCAGTCACCGATGGCCGACCGCATCCATCTCCACATCGGCGATGCGCGCGAGGTGATGGCGCAGGTGGGCGGCACGTTCGACCTCGTGTTTATGGATGCCAACAAACGCCAGTATTTGGAATACTACAACCTTGTGTTTGACCGCGTTGCGCCCGACGGCTTCATCATCGCCGACAACACCCTCTGGGACGGCAAGGTGGTGGACTTCGGCAAGAAACTCGATGCGCAGACCGCCGGCATCCTCGAATTTAACGACTTCGTTGCCGCCGACAAGCGCGTGGAGAAGGTAATCATACCGCTTCGCGACGGCCTGACGATTATCCACAAACTGCCGTAGGCGTTTTCCCTTTTTTGTGACGTGCCAATGGTGGCTTCGGCTACTTTTGTCGCAAAAAAGTTATGAAGAACACAATCAAAATCCCTTTTAAGCCCCTCACGGGTCATAATTGCGAACAGGCAGAGGCGCAGAATGTGCGTCTCGACGACGGCAATATGTCAGTGGTGGGCACTCCGCGCGCGGTGTGCGCAAAAACCGCCGCCGACAAGTTTCTCGGCATCGACACCCGCGGCGACACTACCTACTATTTCATGCAGCGCAACGGTCGCACAGTACTTGTGGCTGGCTATAGCCGCAGCGGCACGTCGACGGCAGCAGAGAAAGAAATTTTCGACGCTGGGAGCGAGGTGACTGCCATTGCCTCTTCGGGCGACTTCGTGGTACTTACCACCGCCTCGGGCTTGAAGTACCTGCGGTTTGTGGGCAACGGCTATTCCCTTGTGGGCGGCATGGTTGAAGCGCCGTCGTTCTGCTTCGGCACTACCTTGGCATCGTCGGCGAGCACCGACATCCCTGGGCTGACGCTCAAGAGCACCTACCGCCAGTGGCGCGGGTCGCTGACCGCCTCCGACAAAACCACTGCCAAAAGCAATTTCGTCGCAGCCATCACCGAACTGCAGCGCATGGCTACCTCAGGCGGCTACTGCTTGCAGCCAGTGGTGCTGCGCGTGGCAGTGCGCCTGTGGGACGACACCCTGGTGTGGAGCAACGAAGCCGCGTGCGTGGGTAGCGGATGGACACCCGAAGCAGTAGCAACGGTCAATATCGGCGACGAGACGACGGTGGAGCAGACCACCTTGTCGGCAGAGATGTGGCAACCAACAGTGTGCATCGTGGCTAACGGCATCGGCGAATGGGCTCCGCTGGTCAAGGCAGTGGAAATCTACGCCACCGACGAGCCGCAGGACTTCACCACGATGCGTTTCCGCTGCGAGCAGACGCAGACGGGCAGCAAGGCTTACAGTCTGAGGATGCGTGCCGAGAACGATGCTGAAACGCTCGTCAGCGATGCCGCAGAGGCTCAGACCTTGCGCCTTGTGGCAACCATTACCGACATCGACAGTCTTGCCTCCGGCACTCTTCGTGGCAACGGCATCGCCGACCTCGGCAACGGGGTGTATGCCATCAGCATGGCGCGTAGCCGACAGGCAGCGTGGAGCAACGCGCCGCGGCGGTTTACTGCTGCCACTTTCTGCGCCATCGGCTCAAACATCTTCGCTGGCGATGTCACGTCGTTTCTTCCCTCCGCGCCCCACTATCTGTCGCTTGTCGACGGTGCGCAACTGACCGCAGGGATGGCATCGGCTTATGTGAGTGTCGACATCGCCACCGATGCCGGCAAAGCCACCGTTACGAGGGCAGAACTTGTGGAGCGCTACAGTCTGCAAACCGCCAATATGCTCACCTATCCCGACAGTCGGGCACGCACTATGACCATCATCGCCGTGGCTGGAGGCACCCGTTACATCCTCACCGTCGACCTCCTGCCGTCGGCCTGCGGCAACTATGCCTATGCCTCGAAGGCAGGCGGCTTCACGCTCACGCCATCGTCGTCGACCACCATCCCGTCGAGCGTACTCACCTCGTCGCGCTCCGCCTCGTTGCTACTCATGTGCGACGGCGGCAATCCGCTGCAATGGTCGCAATGCAAGCGCGCCGACAACACTGGTGTGGTCGGCGTGATGCCCTCCTTGCGCTACGGCACCACATGGAGCGTGGGGCGCAGCCCAGTGTGCCTCTTCAGCACCGACGGACTGCGGTTGCTCTCGTTTAATACCTCTGGTGAATGTACCGCCTCCACTCGCATCTCCCAGCGCACCATCGCCAACGCCATGCTCGCCGCCTCCACCGAGCGCGGCGTGGCGTTTGTCGACACCCACGGCGAGGTGTGCCGCTACGAGGGCAGCAAGGTGCAGGCGCTTGGCATCGACGCTTCGTGGGCAAAGGGGATGGTTTACAGCACGGTGTTTGACGAGGTGATTGTCTACGGCTCAGACCGCGCTATCGCCGTAGCCGCCGACGGTACATACACCACTCGCACGCTGGCATTCACCACCCACAGCCATAACCTCCCCGCTGACGACAGTTGCGTGTACTCAACCGATGCCGAAGATGTGCGCACGATGGCAGTGTCGCTTCTCACGCCGCCGATAGCCGTTGAGGCTCGGCAGCGCCTGGTGCAGTGGTTTGTAAGTGCCGATACGGCTGATGTTGTGGCGACTGTCTACGGCGAGAACGGCTTTAGTTGCCACGGCATGATGCTCTGCCGCATGCGCCTTTGCGGGCGGCTCAGTGCCCCCGTGCGTCAGCGCATAGCCTCACCGCGTGTGCGCACCCTGCGCCTCGCCCTTTCGGGCAACCTCCCCACCTCCGCCAAGGTTTATGAAGCGGTTATACTTTCTCAACAAACAAATCGTCAAGTGTAACCTCGCTCTGTATCATTCCCGACTGCGCATTCTTTTTCACGCCAGCCGCAGTGACAAACGTCAGGTGCAGAGCCTTGTTGGTGGACGTTGCCTGTCGGAAAGCCTCCCTCCTCGAAAGTAATTTCTGGAGGTAGGCAGGAGTGATGTCGTAGGCATTGAGCGAATATTTCATCTCACAGAGGTTGACAATCTGGTCACGACGGTCAAGCACCAAGTCGATTTGTGCCCCCTCGACGCCTTTCTCCTTGTCGACTTTCTGTTGCCATGAATAGACGTTGGTTTGAACACCCGTGATGCCTAATTTCTTCTTGATTTGCGGGATGTGGTGCAGACAAAGTTGCTCGAAGGCATAACCGCTCCAAGCACGGTGGGACGGTGAGTCAATCATGTTGCTCCATAGATGCTCGTCGGTCTCCTCCTTGCCTTTTATATAGTGCAGATAATAAAGGGTATAGAGGTCGGTGAGTTGGTACATTGCTCCATTGGTCTTGTTGCCGAAGGAATTGTACTTGCGGATGAAGTCGCAACTGATGAGGTCGTTGAACGCAACCGTGAGTTTGCCGCCCGAGGTGAGGTGCAAGGCTTTCATAATGTCCTCGCGCGTCATTCCAGCCTTTTTCTTCGCCAGAAGTTCCACAATTCTGCGGTAAAGCACGGAATCGTTGAAGAGTGAGCGGAACAGGAACTCATATTCGTCCGACAACTCTGCGCCGTTGGCAAAAAACAGATGGTCAATGTTTTGCGGCAAACTGTATTGTTTGTCTATCATATTGAGATAGAAAGGCGTGCCGCCCACAATCATGTAGCATTCCGCTATCTGGTGGCGAGTCCACACAATGCCTTTCGACTGCAGGAAAAGTTCCGTTTCGTTAAGGTCGAAAGGAGCCAGATAGATTTTTCTGGTCACGCGGTTGTGCAAACCGCCTTTGTCGCCCAAGAGTTTGTTGGTCATCCATGTAGTGGCAGAGCCGCACACAAAGAGTTTGATTTTCGGTTGGTCGGAAGCCCATCCGTTCCAAAACAAATCCAACGCACGGATGAAATTCGACTTTGGCGTGTCAAGCCACGGCAGTTCGTCGATGAAGATGATGAGTTGCTCTTTCTCATCGAGGATCGTCGAAAGATAGGCACGCAGTTGGGAGAATGCTTCAAACCATGTCTTTGGGCGGGGCTGTTTCTTGCTTGAATACGATGCTAGTTGCTCACTGAAATAGGAGAGCAAATCGCTCTTGGCACATTGGTACACTCCAGTCATGTAAAAGCAAAAACTGTCGCCAAGGAGTTGCTTTACAAGAAAGGTCTTACCGATGCGTCTCCGTCCATAGACGGCGACAAATTCAGGTTTGTCGGAGTTGAGGCAATTTTCAATCAACTCGATTTCCCTTTTTCTTCCGATGATGTTTTGTCGCATAATTTTTCCCGTTGGTTTGTGTGCGGTAAATTTAGGATGAAATATTGAGAAAATGGGCAAAAATCTGCGGAAAAGTGGCGATAGTGGTGCCAAAAGTGGCAAAAAAATCGACTTTTGGCACCACTATCGCGCATTTGCGGATGGGGAGCGATGTCCGCGCGGTCAAAAAAAATGGCAGGGACGGTAAAAAAAGTTGCAAAAAAATGACGGAAATAAATGAAACTTTCTAACTTTGCGATTACCTAACAGTAACCCATAATTCTCTAAACTTTGAGACAATGAAAAAACACAGAGGCAAAGAACTTGAACAAACAACGCAGAGGGCTCCTTTGTGGATTCTTCTTGCGGTTATTGCCAGCATTCTTCCCGTGATTGCGTGGCCGTGGTATATGTTGCAGTATGGACTGAACGAGCACGGTGGGCAGACGGCATTTCTGGCGATAGCCTTCCCAATCTACATAGTGCTTTGCGGATACCTTGCCTATAAGTGTTTCCTCTATCGTAAGGAAGTGACGTATATACTCCTCGGCATTATGTGGCTGTCGTATGTGGCGGCACTGTTCCTATAAAATTAAGACCCTATAACTTTTAAATATAACTACTATGATTATTGGAATTCCAAAAGAAATCAAGAACAACGAAAACCGCGTGTCGATGACACCGGCAGGCGTTCACGAACTCGTTAAGCACGGCCATACCGTGTATGTGCAAAAGACAGCAGGCGAAGGCAGCGGCTTTAGCGATGCTGACTATGAGGCTGTCGGTGCTCAGATGAGTGCCACCATTGAGGATGTCTACGCAAAGGCGGAGATGATTATCAAGGTGAAGGAACCAATAGAACCAGAATACAAACTCGTGCGTAAGGGACAATTACTGTTCACTTATATGCACTTTGCAAGTAGCGAACCACTGACCAAAGCCATGATTGAGAGCGGTGCCGTTTGCCTCGCCTACGAAACAGTGCGCAAAGCCGACCGTTCGTTGCCTCTGCTCGTGCCTATGTCGGAGGTGGCAGGCCGTATGTCGGTGCAGGAAGGTATGTACTTCCTTGAGCGTCCTCACGGCGGCAAGGGTGTGCTCCTCGGCGGCGTGCCAGGCGTGAAGCCAGCCAAAGTGTTTGTGATTGGCGCTGGCGTAGTGGGTACAGCAGCAGCCATGACGGCTGCCGGCACTGGTGCCGACGTTACGATTTGCGACATCTCGTTGCCTCGACTCACATATCTTGCCGACGTAATGCCGAAGAACGTGAAGACTCTTATGAGCAACGAATACAATATCCGTCAGGAACTTGCAGAAGCCGACCTCGTTATCGGTTCGGTGCTTATCCCTGGCGCAAAAGCGCCTAAACTTGTCACTCGCGACATGCTGAAGGTGATGAAGAAAGGCACGGTGATGGTTGACGTGGCTATCGATCAAGGCGGTTGCTTCGAGACTTCGCACGCCACAACACACCAAGACCCAATCTATGAGGTTGACGGCATCATCCACTACGCTGTGGCAAACATCCCTGGCGCTGTGGCTCGCACATCGACTTTCGCCCTCACCAATGCCACTCTTCCTTATGCGCTCAAACTCGCCGACAAAGGTTGGAAGCAGGCTTGCAAGGAAAATGCTGACCTCAAGGAAGGCCTCAACGTGGTTGAAGGCAAGGTAGTGTTTAAGGGCGTGAGCGACGCCTGGAACCTCCCTTACACACCGGTTGAGGAAGTGCTCTAACACTCTAACTTAAAACTCATAAATCGTTTTTTATAGCCGCGTCGGGGTCGTCCTCGGCGCGGTTTTTCACTCTGTCCAGCCGATGACTTGTCGGATTTTTTTATTATTTTTGTCATACGGAAAACCATACAACATGGCGCTGCCTACGAGGCGCTCTCTCTCAATTTTGGAATTTCTGCGCGGTCATTTTTTGGAAAATTGCGGAAAAATGCCGAATATTGCAGAAAATATGGAAAGTACAAGACAAGCAAAGATTGCACGATTGCTGCAGAAGGAATTGAGTGAACTGTTCCGCCGCCAGACAGCCGCCATGGGTGGAGTGCTGGTGTCGGTGAGTGCCGTGCGCGTTTCGCCCGACTTGAGCATAGCCCGCGGCTATCTCAGCATCTTCCCGTCGGAGAAGGCACAGGAGATAATTAAAAACATCAACCAAAACGCCAAGAGCATCCGCTACGAGTTGGCGAAAATTCTGCGCTATCAGTTGCGCAAAACCCCTGAGTTGTCGTTCTTCATCGATGACTCGCTCGACTATATTGAGCACATCGACAACATCCTCAAGCAGGATACAGCCCTGCACCGCGACGACAACGAAGAGTAGAGGAGCAAGCAATGAAACTGCTGCCGCTGAAAATAGCATTGCGCTATCTGCTGTCGAAGAAATCGCACACTGCCGTTAGCATCATTTCCGTTATTGCCGTCTGCGCCGTTGCGGTGACGGCTATGGCGATGATTTGCGTAATGTCGGTGTTCAACGGCTTCAACAAGTTGGTCGACAGCAAGATGTCGAGTCTTGAGCCCGACATTAAGGTGTCGGCAACGCGCGGCGTGATCAGCGACGCAGCGCAGACCATCGCAAAGATAAAGAAGGTCGACGGTGTGGACATCGCCGTGCCGACCATCACGGAGAGTGCCCTCGTAATCTACGGCACTCGCCAAATCCCCATAACCCTTAAAGGCATCACTGCCGACTACGACCGCCTCACCGACATACGTCGACTGGTGAAGGAGGGCGGAACGTTTAAACTCACCGAGGGCGACACCGATTTCGCAGTGATGAGCATCGGCGCCGCCTCAACGCTCGGCGCAGTGCCTGGCTACGACCCTGTGTGCTACATCTATGCGCCACGGCGCGTGGGGGCAGTCAATGTGGCTAATCCCGCCACCGCCTTTGTGCGCGTGCCCACGTTTGTGAGCGGAGTGTTTGAAGTGCGTCAGGGCGCTTACGACATGAACTACGTGTTCACCTCGCTGCGTGCCGCCCGCACCCTTCTCGACTACACCACCGAAGCCACCGCCATCGAGGTGCGCCTCGCCAAGGGAGCGAAGGAGCAGACGGTGATGGACGGCATAGCCAAAGCCTTGGGCGGCAACTACAAGGTGGAGAACCGCTTGATGCAGCACAGCCAATCGCTGAAGATGATCAACGTGGAGAAATGGATTTCGCTCCTTCTGCTCGTGCTCATCCTCGTGGTGGCGTCGTTCAATGTGGTCAGCACCCTTGCCATCCTCATCCTCGAAAAGAACCAGAGCATCGCCACGCTCCATAGCCTCGGTGCCGACAACCGCATGGTGGCGCGCATCTTCATTGCCGAAGGGTGGCTCATCTCCATTATCGGCGCAGTGGCAGGCCTGGCGGTAGGCGTAGCGCTATGCTTCCTGCAGCAGCAGTTCGGCTTCATCCGCCTCAGTGCCGATACGAGCAACCTCGTGGTGAGTTCCTATCCCGTAGCGGTCAGCGCCGCCGACGTGGCAATGATTTTCGTCATCGTGGCAGTCGTCGGTCTCCTCGCATCGGTAGTAACCACAAGAGCCATGCGCGGCTATCTGCGCAAATAATCGAAAAAACATCAATACAATATGAGCAAACTGAAACTATTTCTTATCTCGTTGGCTTTGATAGCCACATTCTCGCTGTCGGCGCAGTCGCGCAGCGTCAACCTGACAGTCAAGGTCGTTGCCGAGACTGGTGAGTCGCTCTCTGGACAGCCGTTCACCCTGGAGCAGACCGACTATAGCCTCACCTATGGCTCTTCCGAGACCACACTCAACGCCTCGGGCGAATGCCGCATCAAGGTGTATGCCGGCAACCACCGCATCACCGTGAGCCGTAGCGGCTATGCCACAGTCACGAAGGACTTCAATGCCGCTGCCGATATGACTGTCGACCTTACGCTCAAGGAGGCAGTGCGCAACCCGTTTGCGCTGAAGGTGGAGGAGAGCCACAGCATAGACACTGGACTCAACGACGTGCGCCTGTCGTGGAACCGCGAAGACCCCGTGTTTTTCGACGATTTCGAGAGTTACGAGCCGTTTGCCATAGAGTTCAGCCCTTGGACGGGCATCGACGGCGACCATGCAGCCGCTGCGCCTCTGCAAGGCTCTTATCCCAACCGCGGCACTATGCAATATGCACAGATTATCAACCCACTGACCGTCGAGCCATCGTGGTGGAGCGACTATCCAGTGCTCCGCGCCTATAGCGGCAAGCAGTATGCAGGTTTTGTGCGCACCAACAGCGGCAGCGCCAACGACGACTGGCTGATTTCGCCAGCCATCACCGTGGGCACCGACAACATTGTGCGCTTTATGGCGAAAGCCGCCGACGTGTATAAGGAACGCTTCGAGGTGGGCATCACCACTGCCGAAAACCCCGATGCCACCGACTTCACTATCATCTCGTCGGGCAACTACGAAACCGTGGACTACTCCGAATGGCACGCCATGCAGTACGACCTCTCTGCCTATGCCGGCGAGACGGTGCGCATCGCCATCCACTATATCGGCGACCCCAACAACGGCGGCGCATTCATGCTGATGGTCGACGACTTCTTCGTGGGTCAGGCAGACTATTATGCCGACGAAACTGCAGTCACCAAATCCCTCCGCTCGGCTCTGCGCTCGCCATCGAACCCCAACGAGCGGTTCTACGTCTACAAGGACGGCGTGAAGGTGGGCGAAACAGAGACGCTCCACTACGACTTCGAGCAACTGGTAGCCGGCACCTACACGCTCGGCGTGAAGGCTGTTTACCGCAACTCGGAGAGCGAACTCGTAAGCCAGGAGTTCGCCGTTGGCGCTGGGGAGTTTTATCCGCTCACCATCAACTTTGCAACCAACGACGGCGAAGCGCTTTCGGGCGATGCCGTGGAATTTGTCAATAAATCAACTCTCGAAACCTTCAACGTGCCTGTGTCGGGCAACACGTTGAGTGTCAACTCCGTTCCTGCCGGCACATACATCCTTACGCTCGATGCCGACCGCTACGACCGCTGGAGCAAGGAGGTGACCGTTGACAAGGCTACGACGCTCGATGCCAACCTTGTGGAGACCATCGTTGCCCCATACAACATCACCGTGGCGCAAAGCGATAACGAAGCCAACCCGACACTCGTCGACGCAGAGGTGCGCTGGAACCAGGATCTCGGTTTCAGCGACAGTTTTGAGGACTACGACGACTTCGCTACGGAGTTCGGCGACTGGACATCGATCGACAACGACCGCCGCGTGGTCTATCCTATAGCCCTCGGTTCACAAACGAACATCGTCACCTTCCCGGGCGCAAGTACCGTGTCGTCGCCAGCAGCGATAGCGCCGATGGTGTTCAACCCCTACCAGACGCAGCCAGCAATGGCACCTACCGATGTCGCCGTTATTCCGCCTACGGGCGAGAAAAGTGTGGCTTTCTTCTCGCCGCAGCAGTACACCGCCGACAAGTGGCTCATCTCGCCAGCGCAGGACATCCACGAGGGCTACGAATGGCGTTTTGCCGTGAAGGCTTATAGCAACTATCCAGAAACATTTGAACTCTGCATATCCACAAGCAGCGACTACACCACGATGACCGTGCTCGACCGCATTTCGCCGTCGTACAGCGCTTGGCAGACCTATACGCTCGACCTCTCTGCCTATGCTGGCGAGACGGTCTATCTGGCTCTGCACTACGTGTCGAACGATGCGTTCTTTGCGCAGGTCGACGACTTCTATGTTGGACCGAAAGAGGCAACCGATGCCAATGTAGGCTACGTGCAGCAGTATAAGGTTTATCTCGACGGCGCGCTTCAGGGCACTGCCGCCAGCACCAACTACTCGCTCAAGGGCATCAGTCGTGGCGAGCACACTGTGGGCATCTGCGCCGACTACAAGTCGGGCTCGTCGGCAGTGGTGGAATACACCTTCAATGCGCAGGGCGCAGTCGTAGAGGTTGAGGCTTCGGCAGTGAAGGTGGCAGGCGGCGAAGGTTATGTGCGCATCCTCGGCGGCGAGGGCGCTCGCGCGGTGGTTGTCAACGCAGCCGGGCAGCAGGTGGCGTCAGCCCTTCTTTCGGGCGACACACGCATCGCCCTTCCGCAGGGCTTCTATGCCGTGAGCATCAACGGACATGCACAGAAAGTGATTGTGAGATAGTTATGGGAAAGACGTATGTTGTATTTGTAGGCACAGAGCCCGGCATCTGCGAGGACTGGGAGGAATGTCGCGCAAGGGTGGAGGGCTTCTCCGGTGCGCGCTACAAGTCGTACCCCACGCGCGAAGAGGCAATTATGGCTTACCGTGAGAGCGACGCATCGGCTTCGGTGCTGATGCGCAACATCTCGCGCCATCTCAATGAGGAGTCGACCGATGCCGTCGAGTTGCCAGCAAAGGCAAAGGCTAAGACGGCACCCAAGACGAAGGCTGCAAAGACTGGGGGCTATCCGCCGGAGGTAATCACCAATAGCATCGCCGTAGACGCCGGTTGCATGGGCAACCCTGGCATTATGGAGTATCGGGGCGTGTATGTGCAGACGGGGCAGGAAATCTTCAAGGTGGGTCCGTATAAGGACGGCACAAACAACATCGGCGAATTTCTCGCCATCGTCCACGGACTGGCTCTGCTCAAGCAGAAAGGCAGCAACATACCCATCTACAGCGACAGCGTGACGGCGCAGAAATGGGTGCGCGACCGCAAATGCCGCACGCAGTTGAAGCCCACCGCCAACAATGCCGTGCTACTCGAATTGGTGAAGCGCGCCGAGGCGTGGCTCGCCAGCAACACCTACTCCAACCCCATCATCAAGTGGGAAACGAAGCGGTGGGGCGAAATCCCTGCCGACTTCGGCAGAAAATAGCCTATGGAAGTGTCGCTAAAGCAACTGTGCGAGAGTGGGGGCGTGACGATGCGTGTGCTCGACTTGCTGCGCTTCGAGTTGCCGCTGCTGCTCGATGATGTGCCAGAGGGCTACTGTCTTAGCGCCGATGCCATACTTGTTGATGCCGACAGGCGCACGGTGCGTCTGGGTGCGCTACCCAGTGGACAGGGGAGCGCAGTGGCTGACTATGGGCGCATCCTGATGCTTGCGCTCGCTGCGGCGGAGGTGAAGCCGAAGGCGCTGAGCCGCATCGCTGAGCAGTGCATCGCAGGGGAGATTGCCACGCCGCCAGAGTTGCGCCTTGCTGTGGAGCGCGGCGCTGCCCATTCGGTTCATGCCGCCATCGTGGCGGTGATGCTCGTGCTCCTCGCCCTGCTTTATGTGATTTTTAACCTTTATTAAGCGCGGATTTTCGGCTTCCGTATGACAAAATAAGGGAGTCAATACTTATATTTGCCGTTGAAACAATTCATTTCCAAATTTAAATCCAAAACAAGATGAAAGAACTGAAAGGAACAAAAACCGAGGCTAATCTTCAAGCCGCTTTTGCCGGCGAATCGCAAGCCACAAATAAATATGCCTACTACGCATCGAAGGCTAAAAAAGACGGCTACGTGCAGATTGCAGCCATCTTTGAAGAGACTATGGGCAACGAGCGCGAACACGCTAAAATGTGGTTCAAACTGCTCCACGACGGCGCAGTGCCCGACACTATGACCAACCTTGCCGACGCTGCTGCCGGCGAGAACTTCGAATGGACCGACATGTATGCCACTTTCGCTCGCGAGGCTCGCGAAGAGGGCTTCGACCACATCGCCGAACTCTTTGAGGGCGTGGGCGCAATCGAGAAACGCCACGAGGAGCGCTACCGCAAACTGCTGAAGAACATCGAAGACAAGGTGGTGTTCTCTCGCGACGGCGACTGCATCTGGCAGTGCCTCAACTGCGGACACATCCACATCGGCAAGGAAGCACCAGAGGTTTGCCCCGTATGCGCGCATCCAAAGGCATACTTCGCCCTCGCCGCCGACAACTACTAATATCGGTATCACCTAATGCTAAGTTACACCAGCCCGACTGCCCCCAGCCGGGCTGGTTTCGTTTTTTCCCCCCCCAAAAAAAAAGGAGCGAGGAGAGGAGAAAGAGAATGGAAGAAGAATGAGAGATAAGAGAGTGACGGGTGAGCGTATAATAGTGCCTCGGCGGTGGCGTGGGGGGTGTAATAGGCTTGCACTATCTTTGAATAAGATAGGCTGCGCCTCGGCAAAGAAAATTGAGCGAGCTTGAATGTTTTGCACTCGATTTGCACTATCTTTGCAAAAATATTGAAAAATTGGACAAGAATAAGATAAAGAAATCATTAGGGACGGTCTGCAAGATTGTCATTCCGCTGGTTATCGGGGTGGGACTGTTTTACTGGCTTTACACTAACGTTGACGTGCAACAGATGAAGGATGTGATGCGCTACGACGTGAACTACTCATGGATAATCCTGATGCTCGTGATTTCCACCTTCAGCCATGTGTTCCGCGCCATGCGCTGGCGGCTGCAACTGCGCGCCTTGGGCATCAACGCTCCGCTGGCGGAACTCGTTGTGTCGATCTTCGGTACCTACGCCGTCAACCTTGTGTTTCCGCGCCTCGGTGAGGTGTGGCGTTGCGGCTACATTGCGCGCCGGCAGAAGGCGCCGTTCACCAAGGTGGTGGGCTCGATGGTTGCCGACCGCTTGACCGATTCGGTGACAGTGCTCACGCTCACGCTCGTGATGATGGGTTTGGCGTGGTCAGCATTCTCTAAATTCTTCGACGCCTTCCCGCAGGTGAAGGACGGCATCTTCAACACCGTCACTTCGCCCACCACATGGCTCAGCCTCGCCGCGGCGGTGATTGTCCTCGTGGCTCTCTTCAAACTGGGCAAGCGCTTCACCTTCATCCGTAAAATAGACAACGCCATAGCCGGTCTGTGGCAAGGCTTCTACGGCATCACGAAGATGAAGGGCAAAGGCATGTTTCTTGTCTACACGCTCCTCATCTGGGGGTGCTACTTCATGCAACTTTATGTGTGCTTCTTCGCCTTCCCGTTCACCCGCGACCTCGGCATCGTGTGCGCTCTGGTGTGCTTCGTGCTGAGCAGCATCTCGATGGGCATACCCACCAACGGCGGACTCGGGGCATGGCACATAGCAATAATTTTCGGCCTTTCGCTCTACGGTGTAGGCAAATTCTCCACTGGCAATCTCGACCCCAACGCCACGGCTTTCGCCATGCTCGTGTGGGGCACGCAGACGCTACTCCTGATTGCACTCGGCATCTATTCCTACATCTACATCGTGACCCACCGGTCGAAGAAATCAATCACTGACAAGAAAAATTAGGAAATTATGGCACTAAACCTCAACGATTATTTCGACGAAAACGAGGCTGAAGAGACGGAGGTTCAACCCTCCGAGGAAATCAGTGAAGAGGCGGCTTCCCAGAAGCAAGCAGACGACGAGGAAGAAGCCTACCGCAGGGACTTCATCGTGACCAACGGACAGCGCCGCCGCAAGCGTTTCCGCCGCATCGCCATCATCGTCGCTGCCGTGGTGGTGGTTGCCATCCTTGTCAACGTGCTTTTCATCTCCAAGAAGGTGGACAAAGGCTGCATCCGCGGCTATCTGGTGAAGATGGAACTGTGCGACGGCGTGTTTTTCGACTCCTACGAATGCACTATGGTTGCCGACTATCCCGACCGTGTGGTCGACCCCTCAGAACTGATATTCAAGTTTTCCGTGCGCGACAACGCCCTCGGCAAGCGCATCCACAACGCCATGAAGGGCGACAGCCTGCTGCTCGTCGACTATGTGCAGTACTCGACGAAGATGCCGTGGCGCGGCAACACCGACATCCTCGTAGACAGCGCCATCGTGGTCAGTGCTACGCCAGTGTCGCGCAGCATCCAGCAAGTACACACCGACAGCGCTGCTCAGCAGAAGCAGAATTAACATCACACACATATACCTCTCTTTTCCCCTTTTCGCAACCGCGCGATAGAGGGGCAGCGTAATTTTGTCGCTAAACAAATAATCTTTATACTTATGGAAAACACAAATCCCCTTTTTGTAGCCGAATTGGCGAGGCTCTGGTGGCTCATCGGCGTGGTTGTAGCAGAGTATGTGCTCGTGCTTGCCGCCGTGGGTGCCGACATGGCAAGCGGCATACGCAAGGCACGCCGCCGCGGCGAAGCAACCCGTAGCCGTGCGTTGCGGCGCACCGTAGACAAACTGGCGCGCTACTACAACGTGCTGGTGGTGCTCACCGTGGTCGACGCCATGCAGATTGCCGGCGCATGGTTTCTGCGCGCCGTGGAAGGCTACGCCGTGCCCACCGTGCCACTGTTCACCCTCCTCGGATCGATCGGCATGGCGATAATCGAAGTGAAAAGCATCTTCGAGAAAGGCTCCGACAAGGAGCGCAACGACGTTGGCGAACTCCTCGACCTCCTCGAGTCAGCCACAGGCAACAGTCAACTGCAGAAAATCATTGAAAACATCAAAACCTTAAAGAAATGAAGTATTTTACCATCGACGAACTCACATCGTCAGCCACCGCAAGCCGCTACGGCATCGTAAACATCCCCAATGCAGAACAAGTGCGCAATCTGGAGTATCTCGCCACCGAGGTGCTCGACAAGGCAAGAGAACGCCTTGGAATGCCCATCTACGTGAATAGCGGCTACCGCTGTCGCAAACTCAACAGCCAAGTGGGCGGCGCTGCAAAGTCCTACCACATGCAAGGACGCGCCGCCGACCTCGACACCCGCAACGGCAACAACCGCCGCCTCTACGAAATCCTGCGCACACTTCCCCACACCGAACTGCTATGGGAGCAGGGCGGACGTTGGATTCACGTGGCACTTTAGCGCACAATGCGCACCACTTTCAGCAGCGGAAACCGCGCCATGTCGTTAGGATTAGTGCCCGGCACACCCTCAGGTATAGGTTCGCCAAGACGCTTGAATGCGTCCACCCAAAACTGCGGCATCGTGCCGTCGGCAGCGCGGAAACGCATCGGTTTCGTAGGGAAAATGCGCGAGCCGTCGCTCCCTACAAACGACTCCTCAACCAACTCAGAGCAGTAGGTCTTGCCATTGTCCGGCCGATATGCCCAATCGTAGGGCTGCCCCAAGTGGGCTTCGGCGCGGGCAATGGCTTTTTCTACGGGATAGTCCACGGAGAGCCGCTTCACCACCAGTCCGTTTTTCGCTCCGCGACAGAAATCCTTCCACGCAGTGCGCACCACGCCAGCCTTCGGCGCAGCCTCAACGACGTAGGGATGGCGGCGAGTGCCAGCAAACACCGCCACATGGTCGAACTGCAGCGAGTCGGCAGAGGCGGTTGCGCTGACAATGGCCTGCGACATGCTGCCGCCCGACGCCACCACAAACACCAAGTCGCCCCGGCTCGGCGTCCATGCGCAAGCCGTGAGCACAACGGCAGAAACCGCCGCAAAGAGAATTTGGCTCACTTTCATATCCTTGTTTTGCTCGCAAAGTTACCAATTCTTGGCTAAATAAAACGGGGACGGCCGCTATGACCGTCCCCGCTATTTTGTCGTTTCGCATCCATTCGATATTCGCATACTCCTTTTCAGTCAACGACGTAGGGAAATTTAGACTAAATGATTAAGGTTGAAGTGTACTTGCAAATTTATATTTTCGACCACACATAAACAAAAAAAATCCGTTAAACCAATAATTGGCTTAACGGAATTTTTCATTATTTAAACAAAATTATGCCATCCTTACTTTTTTAGCGACCATTCAAAGCCATCTTTGGTGTCCTTGATGTCGAACCCAATGGCAGCGAGGCGGTCGCGGATGAGGTCGGAAGTAGCCCAATCCTTCTTTGCTTTCGACTCCTTGCGGATTTCGAGCAGAAGGTCGATAGCCTTTTCAAACGGCTCAAGCGCCTGAGCATCGTCGCCCGATACGATTTCCGTGCGCACGCCGAGCACGTCGATGAGGAACGTCTGGAACAAGTCCTTCAGTTCGTTGATGTCCTCTTGCGTCAGCGTAGCCTTGCCGTCGTTCACCTGATTGATAACCTTGCAGGCATCAAACAGTTCGGCAATGACCATCGGCGTGTTGAGGTCGTCGTTGATAGCGTCGTAGCACTTCTTGCGGAACTGCTTCACGTCGGCTGTCGATGCCTCTGACGGCTTCAGATCCTGCAGGCGGCGATAGCCGTCGACCATGCGGTCGTAGGCCTTCTCGGCGGCTTTCAGCGCATCGTTGGAGAAGTCGACCGTGCCACGATAGTGAGCCTGAAGGATGAAGAAACGTATCGTCATCGCCGAATAAGGCTGTTCGAGCAACTTATGCGACCCAGTGAAGAACTCTTCGAGGGTGATGAAGTTGCCGAGCGACTTACCCATCTTCTGGCCGTTGATGGTAATCATGTTGTTGTGCATCCAGTAGCGCACCGTCTCGTGCCCGTTGTGGGCAACAGATTGCGCTATCTCGCACTCGTGGTGAGGGAACATAAGGTCCATGCCGCCGCCGTGGATGTCGAACGTCTCGCCGAGGTATTTTTGCCCCATAGCCGAGCATTCGAGGTGCCATCCCGGGAAGCCGTCGCTCCATGGCGAAGGCCAGCGCATGATGTGTTCAGGCGAGGCTTTCTTCCAGAGGGCGAAGTCGCATGGCGCATGCTTCTCCGTCTGGCCGTCGAGTTCGCGGGTGGTGTTGAGCAACTCGTCGATGTTGCGTCCCGAGAGTTTGCCGTAGTGGAAGTCCTTGTTGTACTTAACCACGTCGAAGTACACCGAACCGTTGCTCTCGTAGGCGTAGCCCGCTTTGAGTATCAGTTTGATGTATTCAATCTGCTCGATGATGTGCCCCGAAGCGTGAGGCTCGATGCTTGGCGAAAGCACGTTGAGAGCCTCCATAGCCTTGTGGTAGCGGTTGGTGTAGAACTGAGCGATTTCCATCGGCTCCAGTTGTTCCAGCCGTGCTTTTTTCTCAATTTTGTCCTCTCCCTCGTCGGCATCGTGCTCAAGGTGACCCACGTCGGTGATGTTGCGCACATAGCGCACCTTGTAGCCCAGATGCTTGAGATAGCGAAACAGCACGTCGAACGTGATTGCAGGACGTGTGTGTCCGAGATGCGGATCGCCGTAGACCGTAGGTCCGCACACATACATGCCCACATTGGGCGCATGCAGCGGCTCGAAGCGCTCCTTCTTGCGGGAGAGTGTGTTGTAGATAAACAACGGATTCTCCATAATCTCTTTAGTCTTGTTTTGTTATGCTTTGCCCATTGGCATGCCACCTTCAGGCTGTCCCTTAGGAGTGATAGTGCCGAAGTTGGCTTCGTATTTGCGGATGTTGTCCTGGAGTGCCATGAGGAGAGTCTTGGCGTTTTCAGGAGTCATGATGATGCGGCTCTGCACGCGTGCTTGAGGTGCGTTAGGCACTACGCTTACAAAGTCCATGAAAAACTCGTTGACAGAGTGAGTGATGATGGCGAGGTTAGCGTATTTGCCTGATGCCATTTCCGGTGTCAATTCAATTTTTATCTCTCTTTGCTCGTTGTTTTCGCTCATAATGTTTCAGTTTAAAAGTTTTAGTGCGAAATTAATAAAATCCGCGTAACCAGCCAAATTTTTTTGATGGCTAAGCCCATTCTGTCCATTATGCCTATTCAGCCCAAGGAAGCAAACCTGATTTAAGCATTTTTATGCGAAGAAATTACCCCTGTTTTGCGATATGCTCTATCTTTGCATATTAAACCAAAGCGAAAGCCGAGATGAAAAAATTGATTGTAATGCTTGTTGCCGTGCTCGCCTTCCTTCCGCTGATGGCTGGAGACAAGGCAGAAATCACTTTCGTGACCAAGACCCACGATTTCGGGTACGTCAAGGAGAAAGGCGGCGACGTGACATGCTATTTTGAATTCAAAAACACTGGCACCGAGCCGCTGATAATCCGCTCGGCGCGCACGTCGTGTGGCTGCACCAAGCCCGGCTATCCGCGCAAGCCCATAGCCGCCGGCGAGAGTTCGAAAATCAGCGTCACCTATATGCCCGACGGCCGTCGCGGCTCGTTCGACAAGACAGTCACCGTGGTGTCGAACGCAGGTGTATCTAATCTCAGAATCAAAGGCAACGTAATCCCATAGACCCATGCGCAGACTGCTCACATCACTACTCGCTGCAATCCTCGCCACGGCGGCTTATGCCACGGTGGAGTGGAACACTATGGAATGGGACTTCGGCACCATCAAGGAAGCCGACGGAAGCGTGCGCCACGACTTCGTGTGCCGCAACACGGGCACCGACACCGTGGAGATTACCAAGACACGCTCTTCGTGTGGCTGCACCACCGCCGACTACACCCACGGCAGCATCCTGCCAGGCGACAGCGCGCGCATAACGCTGGAATTCAACCCGTCCTACCGTCCTGGAGCATTCACGAAGCATGTGGTGGTCTATATGGGCCAGGCATCCTATAAACTTCAACTGTCGGGCAAGGTCATCCCCGAGGGCGAAACCGTGGGGCGCATCTTCCCCGAAAAACTCGGCGACCTCCGGCTCACTGCGAAGACCGCCATCATCGGCGACGTGAAGGAAGGACACCGCCGCCTCGCCCCAATCAATGCCTACAACGCCAGCCGCGACACGCTGGTTCTGGCGTTTCGCTACGGCGATGCGCGCCTGTTTGTCGACTCCAAGCCAGTGATAGTCTATCCGAGCGAGATGACCGCCATCAGCGTAGCCCTCGAGTCGCGCCGCGGCGACGAGACAGGGCGCGTAGAAGTGCCCATCGAGGTGTATAGCGGTGACAAGCGTGAAGGCGTAATCACTGCCGTGGCGCAGATTGTGCCGGCAAACCCTGAGAAGGTCGACTATTCGGCTGCCCCGAAGATGAAGTTGGGTGCTGACCGCATCGACTTCACGCCGATAACCGCGAAGAAGCAAACGCGCAAGGTGAAAGTGGAGAATGTCGGCAAATCAGAACTGCACATCACCGGCGTAGGCTCGATGAGCGACGCCGTGACGGTGAAGAAATGGACAAAGACACTGAAGCCTGGCAAGAGCGGCGAGATTGTGGTGCAGTTCGACCCGTCGAAACTCGCCGACGAGGGACTGCTCAACAGCAGCATCGTGGTGTTTACCAACGACCCGCTGCAAGCCACCGTGCAGGTGCGCACCGTCGGCGCTGAAGAGAAACAACAATAAACAAAAACACAATAAGACTCAACGATATGGAAATCCTCGATCACGACGAGCATCACAACATGATTGTACACCCTGAGAACAGTGCCGAATATAGCGGTCTCATGGTGAATAGCGGAGTGGCTGAGCCACCGAAGGTAAACCCTTATTTCCAGCCGCGCAAACGCCGCCGCACGATGACTGCCGGCGAATATGTGGAAGGCATCCTCAAGGGCGACGTGACGGTGCTTAGCCGTGCGGTGACCTTGGTGGAGAGCCTCGTGCCCGAACATCAGGCGCTGGCGCAGGAAGTGATAGAGAAATGTCTGCCCCATGCAGGCAACTCGCGCCGCATAGGCATCACGGGTGTGCCAGGAGCCGGCAAGAGTACGTCGATCGACGTGTTCGGCCTCCATGTGCTCAAAGGCGGCGGCAAACTCGCCGTCCTCGCCATCGACCCCAGTAGCGAGCGCACCAAGGGCAGTATCCTCGGCGACAAGACGCGCATGGAGAAACTCGCCATCCACCCCAAGACGTTCATCCGACCCAGCCCATCGGCAGGTTCGCTCGGCGGCGTGGCACGCAAGACGAGGGAAACGATTGTGCTCTGCGAGGCTGCTGGCTACAATAATATCTTCGTTGAGACCGTAGGTGTGGGGCAGAGCGAAACTGCCGTGCACTCGATGGTGGATTTCTTCCTTCTCATCCAACTCACCGGCACGGGCGACGAGTTGCAGGGCATCAAGCGCGGCATCATGGAGATGGCCGACGGCATTGTCATCAACAAAGCCGACGGCGACAACATTGAGCGCGCGAAACTCGCCAAAGCGCAGTTCCAGAGTGCGCTCCACCTGTTTCCGCCCACAGCGTCGGGATGGATGCCTGAGGTGCTCACTTATTCAGGCTACTTCGAACTCGGCATCAAGGAAGTTTGGGACATGATCGACCGCTACTTTGAGTTTGTCAAAGGCAACGGCTATTTTGAGCGCCGCCGCGTGGAGCAGGAAAAGTATTGGATGTACGAGACCATCGATGAGCATCTGAGAGCCCACTTCTACCGCGACCCAGAAATCGAGGCAATGCTGAAAATCAAGCAGCAGAATGTGCTCGAAAGTAGGCAGAGTTCGTTTGTCGCAGCACGCGATGTGCTCGACTTCTATTTCCACAAGTTAGGGTTGAAATAATAGCCGCTATTCGGGGTCGCTCCAGTCGCCGTTGGCCTTGATGAGGTCGATGAGATGCGCCAGAGCGTCCTCCTGTGGCACGTTGCGCTCCACGCACTCCTTGCCCTTGTAGAGGCTCACTTTGCCCACTGCCGCGCCCACATATCCGTAGTCCGCGTCAGCCATCTCGCCCGGACCATTGACGATGCATCCCATGATGCCGATTTTCAGTCCTTTGAGGTGCGACGTGGCAGCCTTTATCTGGTGCACAATCTTTTGCAAGTCGTAGAGCGTGCGGCCGCAACTCGGGCAGGAGATATACTCCGTCTTGGTGGTGCGGCGGCGCGATGCCTGAAGTATTCCGAAAGCATAAGCCACAGCGTCGGCGCGCTGCGGCAGGTTTGGCGCATCGAGCGCGATGCCGTCGACGAGTCCGTTGAGCAGCAACGCACCGAAGTCGGCACCAGCCTTCACCTGCACCGTCTCTTCGTCGGTGTCGGTATAAGTCATCTTTGCCACCACGGGAGCCGTGCATCCGCAGTCCCACAGGCGGTGGATGAACGCCGACATCTCGCCCACGGAGTTAGTGTGCGTGCTCGTGAGCAGCACCACATCGCCCTGTTTCAGCGTGCTTGCCACCGATGCTGCATCCTGCGAAGCATCGACAGCCGTCCACTGCGTGTCAGCCAAAAAGAAATCAGGCTTCGTGGCGAGCGCAGCCACTTCGGCAGGAGCAAGTGTGGTTGCCACCACAGGCACATTGCTGCCGCCTACGATGCCCACAGCCGCCGTGGGGCGGCGCATCGGGCTGATAGGGTTATAGTCCTTGGCAAAACTGCCGTTTATCTCTTTGTGGTGCTCGCGGGCAACGATATAGTCGACCAACTTCCGCGCCACGGGTATTTCCAGTTCCGGGTCTTCGCTGAGCGACACACGCACCGTGTCGCCGATGCCCTCGGCAAGCAGAGTGCCGATGCCCACAGCCGACTTGATGCGACCATCTTCGCCGTCGCCAGCCTCCGTAACGCCGAGGTGCAACGGATAGTGCATGTCCTCGCGGTCCATCTCCGCCACAAGGCGGCGCACCGTCTCAACCATTATCACCGTGTTTGAAGCCTTGATGGAGATTGCCACGTCGTTGAAATCCTCCTCGCGGAAGATGCGCAGATACTCCATTGCCGACTCCACCATGCCCGACGGCGTGTCGCCGTAGCGGCTCATGATGCGGTCCGACAGCGACCCGTGGTTCACACCCAGGCGCACTGCAGTGTGGTGCTCGCGGCACACGGCAAGAAACGGCACCACCGCACGGCGTATCTTCTCCAACTCCGCGCGGTATTCCTCGTCGGTGTAGTCCAACTTCTTAAACGTGCGGGCTGCGTCGACAAAATTTCCCGGGTTGATGCGCACCTTGTCGGTCACGGCAGCGGCCTCGAATGCCGCCTTCGGGTTGAAATGGATGTCGGCAACCAGCGGCTTAGTGTAGCCGTCGGCATGGAGCGCCTTGCGGATTTCGCCGATGTTGTGCGCCTCGCGCACTCCCTGCGCCGTGAGCCGCACATAGTCAGCGCCCGCGTCGAAGATGCGTTTGCACTGCGCCACGCTACCCTCGGTGTCGAGTGTCGACGTGGACGTCATCGATTGGATGCGTATGGGATTGTCGCCGCCCAGAGGCACGTTGCCAATCCTCACCGTCGACGACTGGCGGCGGCGATAGTTGAAGTTGTTCATTATGGTGATTCTGTTAGTTGGTCTTGAACTTATAGGAAATGCGCGCGAGGTCCTCGTTGGCTTTCACGATTTTCTGCGCGAGGCTCCCCTTGTAGGCGGCAAAGCGTTCTGCAATGTGCGCGTCGGTGAGCGAAAGCATCTGCACAGCAAGGATGGCAGCGTTGAGACCCGCATTGATGCCCACAGTGGCAACAGGGATGCCCGGAGGCATCTGCACGATGGCGAGCAACGCATCCATGCCCTCAAGGTCCGACTTGATAGGCACGCCGATTACCGGCACTGTGGTTTGTGCTGCAATCACGCCCGGCAGGTGGGCTGCCATGCCTGCGGCGGCGATAATCACCTTCAGCCCGCGGCTTTGGGCGTTTTTAGCGAACTCCGTCACCTGTTCCGGCGTGCGGTGGGCCGACAGAGCGTTGATTTCAAACGGGATTTCAAATTCGTCAAGAAGTTTGGCTGCCTTCTCGAGCACGGGCATATCGGAAGTGCTGCCCATGATGATGCTGACAAGTGGATTCATACGTTTCAGTTTTTACACTGCAAAGATACTATAAGGCGAGTGAAAAAAAAAGTCCGCCACGCAGGTGGCGGACTTGTAGGTTGGTATGTGGATGTGTTATTTCACAATCACTTTCTTCACTTGGTTGTCGGCGCGGACGATGTAGATGCCGCTGGTAACCTTGGTGCGTGCGCTGGTGCTTACGAGCGAGCCGCCTACGGTGTAGACAGCCACTTTCTGCGCGCCCTCAACGAGGATTTCGCCTGCGTTGGTATAAATCTCCACGTCGGCAGTGTCGATGGCATCAACGCTCGAAGTAGCCTGGCTGCTTGTTGCTTTGATGTACCACTGACCGTCGATTTTCTTGATGTACAAGTATATCGCATCTACCTCTTGGGCATTGGTTACTCCCATCCATTCAGTAGCGTTCTCAATCATTGGCGTGTATTTGTCTGAAGTATAGTCAATGTCGCCGCCAGTCGACAGAGTAATGCCGTTGTATTTTACAGCGAATGCTTCTTCGAGGTCTTCAAGTGCAGTGTCTCCGTCATCACCTGAGATGGAGAGATAGTATGTGTTGGTATCTGTTGCATTGTCGTCCTTGAAGGCTTTGAACGTTTTGTTGTCCCATTTTGCGCCGTCGCCATCTACCGTTATTTTAACAGGTTCAATCTTCATTGTCCACGCACCGTCGGTTCTCTTCACATAGATGGTAGCCAAGGTGAAAACATCCGTGTTGGTAATCTTCATATTTTTACCCCATGTGCTGGCTGCCAATGCCTGGTAGGCGGCGCCAGAGTGGGCTTCTTTGCTTATGTATGCAGTTGCAGTCATGTAGGATGTTGTGCCCTTCTCGACGATTCCTGTAAGGAATTCCTGCGACAAGTCGGCAATGTCGGAGATGTAGTAGTAGAAATAACCGTTGTCGGCATCGTAGGTGAAATTAGAAGTTGCCCAATCCGTGCCAGTGCTTGTGGTTGTGCCGTGAGCGCTGTTGTAGAACACGACAGAGTTAGGCACGACTTTTACCTTCCATCCGCCGTCGATATACTTCACATACATTGTAGCGCTGGAGAAGTCTGTGCGGTTATTGACCGACATAGTAGCCTGGTCCAATGTCGCATTTCTTTCATACAGTGGCTGATAGTCGCTGGATGGCGTAATCGTGGCAACTACGTACTCTTTGGACTTCATATATTTCCCGTCAATCTCGATGAGGAAACTTTCCAGTGTCTCAACGGATGAGTTGTAGTAGTAATAGTTGTTGCCAGAGTCGTAGGTAAACGCTGTCTGCCCATCTTCCAAGGTGATTTTTGCTTGGGTAGCCTCAATCTTCATTGTCCAGCCATCGTTGCCCTTCGTCACATAGATGGTAGCGCTTGGGAAATCAGCCGTGTTATTGATAGTCATAAAATTGGGATAGTCAGTGACAAGTGTCTTGTAGGTGTCGCTAACCTTTATGTCGCTTTTAACATACTCCTGAGCCCACAAATTGGTGCCATCGACGGTTAAATAGAAATTCTTCTTAAGGACAGAGAGATCTTCGACCTTGTAGTAGTAATAGTTCTTAGACTTGTCGTAGGTAAAAGGCGTGCTGCTATTGGTGGAGAGATAGATCGGTGTGGTTTCCGGCACAATCTTCATTGTCCAACCATCGTCGGTATTTTTCACATAGATAGTAGCGCTCTTGAAGGCGTTAGTGTTGGTAACCAACATATTTACGCTATTGGGCGCTACCATTGGCTGAAAGGCATCGTTTGTGTCCATTTTGCCTTTCACGTACAAAGAAGCCTTCAAGAGATTACCCTTGACGCTGATAAGGAAGTCTTGCGACAAAGCGGTTACATCAGTCACCTTGTAGTAGTAATAGTCGTTGTCCGCGTCGTAGGTGAACTTGCCAGCGGTTACCGACCAACTGTTTGCTGTGCCGCAGAAAGAGACGTTTTCCCATGTTGGAGCCTCTTCGGAGATTTTTTTATAATTAGATCCCCAGTTGCCAGTCAGTTCGTACACCACAACTTTATCTTTCTCAACACCCGTGATGTTGCTGGTTTGAGAACTATTGTTGTTGAATATGATGTTGTATGTGTCGCCTTTGGGCTCGAGTTCATATTTGAAATATTGGTAACCGTCGTCGGCTGTTGGAGTTATGGTCATTTCTGCGCCTGGCCAAGATCCACCAGTGTAATTGTTACTGTCGTCCCACGCCCAAAGATAGATTTTTGCCGAGGAAGTGATCCATGACCCGTCGACCTTCAGATAGACTGTCGATGTGGCATTAGCCAAAAGCACCATAAGCGCCATCGACAAGGTTAGTAGCATTTTTTTCATAATTATAAGTTTTTATAGTTAAGTTTTTAGTGAACCTATCAAAATCTCCCAAATCCCTATATAGGGGTAAAGAAAAAGCAACAAACCATTTAAACAGTTCGTAAATGCAAAACTACAATAGTTTTTTCAGAAAGTGGATACCAAAAACGTATGTTTTTCAACATATTTTTTCAATTACAACTCTGTTTTCAGTTCGTTGTAGAGGTCGACGGGTCCGAGGTGCCAGTATTTGGTGCTTTCGGTTGAGAGTTTTTTATAGAGTTGTGAATGGTAGATGCGGTTGAGACATTCTTGCAAGGAGAAGCCGTAGTCGTCGCGCATATATTCCACCAGCCAGGATATTTTGCCTGGCAACAGCAGGTGCAGGTTGCTTTGGTTTATCTGGAACATATCATTTCTCAATTTTAATTGCCTCAATAAAATGCAGTGCTGCCAACGCTTTTTCGGTATGGAAAAGATATTGGTCAACCAATTTGTATGTTTTGAGTTCACGGATAAGAGTTTCTACGCTTATAGCCCCGCTTTCGTACAGACTGAATTGCAGGTAAACCCTGTCGTTTGCCACCGGACCATACACGATGTCGTAGTCGTGGGAATAGCCTTTGTGGGTCCGATTTGCCATTACGAACTCTGCCCATTCTTCGGTCGGTTCTGAAAACATTAGGCATTTGAGGTCGGGCAACTGGCTCTCGTCAAATTCGTAGACATTGACGTAGCCAGTATTGGCACTGTGCTCGCGCATGCGCCTCTCCACCCAATCCTTTGCCTGTTGCTCCGAGGTTGTGGTGTAGAAACCGTCGCCATAATCAAGCAAACGGTTCGGCAGGAGGATTTTGGGATATTCCACCGTTTCCAAACTTCCGTGATACGTCTTCATGCTTCTTTGTTTTTTCGGATTGCGATAAATTCGTCGATTTCGTCGAGCAGCCATTGGCGACCCTGAGTGTGGAGTACGCCAAAGCACTTGCTCAGATAGTCGACCACGCCATACTGGTTGAACAAGTCGAGAACCTTGTCGCTTGGCATACCTTTGTCTGCCCCGTATTCTTCAATACAGAACGCCACAAACAATGCTATGTCTTTCTCTTCCTTGCTCATGACCGTTGTGTTTAGAATTCGACGCCGAGGCCGACGAGGAAGCCGATGCCTTGGTTGCGCATGCCGAAGTAGTTTTGCCAGCGGCGATTAAGCAGGTTATTGCCCTGTGCGTAGACGTGGAGCAGGTCGTTGATACGGTAGGACGCGCCGATGCTGAAGTCCGACACCACGCCGAGGCTCTGCGCGGCGTTGCTGTGGAGGCGTTCGCCGTCGGTGTAACTAACCATCGTCACGCTGCGGCCGCTGCGGAAATGGTATGCTGCCCAGATGTCGAGTGCCTTGATGGGATGCACGGTGAGCAAGGCGTTGATGGCGTGCTCAGCACGGTCGTCGGCAGCGATGTAGCCGCTCTCGTCGCCTTGCGGAGTAAACATGTAGCCAGCCTTGATTTCTGCATACTGGCGCAGTTTGAGGGTGAAGTCAAGTCCAGCCTTAAAGCCGTTCTGGTTGTGGCTGCCGTAGCACACAGTGCCCTCGAAGATGTCAGGCGTCATCGGCGTATAGCCGCCGAGCAGCGCGTTCCAGCGATATTCCGGCAGATAGGCGTTTTTCACCACGGCATAACCCACAAACGGCGACAGTGTGAAGCCCTTGAACAAGCCGATGTTGAGGCGAGCCTCCGCGTCGATGAGCGTGAACGTGTTGTCGGTAAGCGCCATCGAAGGATTGACGTAGCGGTTGCGCTCAGCCACCACATGGAGCGGATTCATGCGGTTGCCGCCGGTGGCAGACAGCGCCAGCGAGGCACGATCGTTGAATTTGAGGTCGAATTTCACATCAGGAGCGATGCGGAAGGTGGTGCCAGTGCTTGCGATGTCGAGGCGCACACCGAGGCGTAGGTTCATCTTCTCGTTGGCCTTTTTGTAGTAGGGCGCAATGGTGAACATGCTCTGCGAGCGGTCGCTGAAGGCAGCGCCGAAGGTCATCGTGCCACTGTTGTACTGTCCGTATTCCTGGATGCGGTTCTTGTCTGAGAGATATTCGAAGGCAGCGTTGATGCCGATGTGGGAATCCTCGTCCCACACGAACTCGCCACCGATGTTGGCGTTGAAATGATGCTCCTTGAGCGCTTTCGCGTCGTCGGCAAACTCGCGCAACGGGTTGCCGAAGCCAAGGAAGTTGTAGCCGATGCCAGCGTGGTAGCCGAAAGAGCGACCCTCGTTGGCTGGGCTGTCCCATTTAAGGGCTACGGCAGCGTCGTTCGACTTCTGACGGCGCTCAACCACGTCCTTCGCTGCGTTGGGGTACATCATGCCGTAGTAGTTGAACCTGCCCAGATGGTAGACAACGTTGGCAGAGAAGTCGCCTGCCGACAGACGCTGCGTGAAGTCGGCACCGATGCGGTCCTCGACGAAGAACTGCTTGCGCGCCTCGCCGTTGCCCACGGTGTAGTAAGTGTTATATTGCAGCGGATTGCTCACCGAGCCATTGGCAGAGTTGTGCTGCAACCACACCGCCAGCGATGAGCGTTGGCTGTCGAGGATGCGGTAGCCCGCACTGCCCACCATGTTGAGGTAGTTGCCCATGCCAAATTCAGCATATCCGCGCTTGTTGCGAAACGAGAAGCCGTCAGCCTGGCGCTGTGGGTTTTGCACCACGAGCGTAGGGTCGACCTGCGCAGGCACCGCCCAGTCGCTGAACGACAGTTTCGTGGCGCTCGCCTTCACTGGCGCTGCGTCGGGGAGCGAAGCCATCTTTGTGGCCTTGTGCTCCACCACCTCGTTTTCCTTTGTCACACTGATGGTTTGGTTTAGTTCGTCGGCAGCCGCTGTTGCTACTGTCGCCGATGCCATAAGGAGGCTATAGAATATTGCTTTTTTCATCGTGGTTATTTCAGTGCTTTAAGTCGTTGTTCAATCATTTCCTTGATGTCGCTTTCCTTGCCCGGGTAGTTGCTCTTCAGGCTTTCGAGGTATTCGCGCGCCTGGAACGTGTCGCCCTGCTTGCTGTAGATGTCGGAGAGAAGGATAAATCCGCGCGCCATCCAGTACTGGTGCGACGTGGACGAGTCGAGCAGTTTGTTGACCACCGTCTCCGCCTTCTTGTAGTTGCCAGCGTTGTAGTAGTATGTGCCGAGGTCCACGGCAGCCTTCGAGCCGTATTCGCTCGTGATGTCGCTGTCGACAAGCGAGGTGAGGTCGGTCACGGCAGCCGACTGCTTGCCCTGCTTCATCTCAGCCACTGCGCGAGCGTAGAGCGCCTCGGAACGGGTGGCGGAGGTGATGCCGTCGGTAGAGAGCAGACGGTTGGCATATTCGAGCATCTGCGCATAGTCGGCAGTGCCCTCAGAGGCACGGAGCAGGCCGAGCGCGGCAAGACTCTTGTTGTAGGACGACGTAGCCTTCTTGTCGAGTTTCTCGTAGCAAGTGCGAGCCTTGGCGTATTGTTTCTTGGCAATGAGCAGGTTGCCCTCCATGGCGAGTGCCGACTCGGCAAACGAGGCATCAGGCGCAAGCGAGAGCGCCTTTTCTACGTATTCCAGTGCCTCGTCGGTCTTGCCGTTCTGGTTAGCAGACTCGGCAAGATAGTAGGCAGCCTGGGCGGCGTTGTTGCCGTTGGGGTATTGCTTGAGATACTTCGCAAGGCGGTCGGTCGACCCCTTTTCGAGATATTCGTTTTCGGCAGCCTCGAAGGTGAGTTGTGCCATCTCGCTCTCGTTGATTTCATAGTTGGAGCCAGCGCTCTTCAGCAGAGCCGAAAGGTCGCTGAGGCGTCCCTCGGCAGCATAGATGCGCTTGAGGTCGTCGATTGCCACCTTCGCCTCCTCGCTCGACGGGAATTTCTTCACCAGCGATTCGTATTGCTGGCGCGATTCCGTGGTCTTGCCCATGTTGTTGAGCAGCAGAGCCAGTTGCAACTGACCCTTGCGCGCTTCGGCGCTTTGCGGATAAGTCTTCATCAGCGTCTCGAAAGCCTTCTGCGTCTGGGCGTTCTTGCCGAGAGCCTCGTAGGCTTGCGCCTTCTCGTAGAGAGCCTTTGGCGCATATTCGGAGTTGGGGTACTTAGCCACCAACTGGTCCATCATAGTGATTTTCTCCGACTGGTTGCCCTGCAAGCCACGCATCATTGCCTGCTGGTAGATAGCATAGTCGCCGTTTGACGAGCCGACGGAGAGTGCCTTGGCGTAGTAGGACTCCGCAGTCGAGTAGTTTTTGCTATAGTAGTAGCAGTCGGCGATGCGATTGTAGGTGTCGGCCTTCAGCGATCCCGTGATGTCGGAGGCGTTGGCAGCCTTGTTGAAAGCCGACAGCGCCGTGGTGTAGTCGCGCAACTGATAACTTGCGTAGCCCAGACCGTAGTTGCCACGGCCGTAGTTAGTGCTTGTCGAAGTCACGCTGCCCACATAGTCGCGGTAGAGCGACTGCGCTTGCTTGTAGTTAGCCTGCTTGTAGCGCGTCTCGGCGAGCCACAGTTTAGTTTCGGCAGCCACCTGACTGTCGTATTTAGCCAAATCGTTGGCGCGAGTGAGGTAACTTGCCGCCGATGAGGTGTTGCCCGATGTGAGTTCACGCATGCCCAGGCGGTAGAGCACGTTCTGCTTGGCCTTGAGCATCTTTGTGGACGGCGATTTGAGAGCCTCGATGCTCGACAGCGCACTGTCGTAGTCCTTGCTCGTCATGTAGGTGTTGATGATGTAGTCCTCCACCTGCGAAGCGTAGCGCGAATTGGGGAAATCGTTGAGGAAGTCCTGAAACAACTTCACGCTGCTTGAGAACGGCGTGCGTCCGCCCTGGCTCTGCGCGATGGCGTAGTTGTAGAAGGCAGTTTCGCGCACCGACTGGTCGTAGGGCATCTTGTAAGCCTTCTCGAAAGCCAGCGATGCCGCGTTGAGGTTGTCGTCGTGCAGGTAAATCTGACCCATATAGAGATATGCGCTCTGCGCCAACTCGTCGTCGGCACCCGTCACGGCACCGATGTGCGCCTTGGCGTTGTCGTAGTCGCCCTTGCGGTATTCGCACACACCCAAAGCGTAGAGGGCAGAGCGTTCAGGCTCACGGCTGCGCTCCACGTAGGTGGTGAGGTTGCTGATTGCATCGTCGAAGCGGTTGTTGTGGTAAAGACTTTCGCCCACCATGCGGTAGAGTTCCGTCTTCATCTCCTCCGGCAGCGACTTGCCGAGCAGGTCGGAGCCACGGCTTGCAACGTCGCTGTAGTTCTCCTCCTTGAAGTCGATCTGGCAGAGATAGAACTGCGATTCGCCGTAGAAACGGCTCTTCTTGCCGATGGCTTCAAACGCCTCCTTAGCGTCGGCGTAGTTGCCCTGCGCATAGTCGAGATACGCCAGATAGTAGGCAGAATGCTCGCTGTAGCGCTTGTCGCCCTTCAGGCGGAGGAAGTCGGCAGCGGCGCGGTTGTAGTCCTTGGTGTTGAGACGGCAGAAGCCGCGGCGGTAAATCATGTCGGCACGCGTGTCGGCATCGAACGCATCGTTGGGGATGTTTGCCAACTCCACGAGCGCCTTGTCGAACTGGTCGGTGTAGAAATAGTAACTGCCGATGGCGTAGTGCGCCTCCAGGCGGTGGACAGATGCCGGATAGTCCTCAAGAAACTTGCGGAGCGATGCCACGCAATCGTAGTCGCAGCGCTGGAATTTAGCCATTGCTATATAGAAGTCGGCATCCTCATAGACCGACGAGGGTGCTTTCAGTCGTTTCAGTTCCGACAGTTGGTCGATGCATCCAGCATAGTTGCGGTTGTCGTACATGCGGATGCCACGCGACAGGTAGCCATCGGCGCCAGCCGAGGTTGTCGCATTTTGTGCAGCGAGCATCGAAGCCGACGCAAGGCACAAGATAGCCAATTTTTGTCCTTTCATAGTTGTATGTTTACTAACCGACAAAGATATAAAAAATCATCTAATCTTTTGATGCTTTGGGCAGAAAGAAGTTGAGGAGCACGATGCTGATCAGAGCCGAGATGACCGAGCCCGCAAGGATGCCCAATTTGGCGTCGGCGAGCAGGTTGGCATGGTCGCGCGGGTCGTAGGCGAGACCAGCGATGAACAGAGCCACCGTGAAGCCGATGCCGCTAAGCATACACACGCTGGCGAATGCCTTCCAGGTGCTGCCTTGCGGCATACGCACCAGTCCCGTGCGGATGGCGAGCCATGAGAATGAGAACACGCCAAGGAACTTGCCCACCACGAGACCTGCCATTACGGCGAGACACACGCCAGAGAAGAGGCTTTCGAAGCCCATGCCCTCAAACGAGATGCCGGCGTTGGCAAATGCGAAGATAGGGATGATGAGGTAGTTGACCGGGTTGTGGAGGTTATCCTCAAGGTCCTGCAACGGACTGATTACGCGGTCGGAAGCCGACTCAATTTGCTTGAGTGTGTCGATTTGCCGGCTGGTGAGAATTTTTGCGTTGGAGTGCTTGCCCGTGATTACCCCCTGCGGAAATTCCGCCACACATTCGCGGATTTGCTCAATGGAGAGCACCACCGACGATTTCAGGGTGGCAGGGATGCAGAAGGCAAGAGCCACGCCAGCGATGGTGGCGTGGATGCCCGAGTTGAGCACTGCGTACCAGAGGGCTATGCCGAAGCCTAAGTAGAACATCTTTGACCGCATGCCGAAGATGTTGCCAACGATGATAATCAGCAGAAACACTGCGGCATAGAGCAAGAAGATGGTGTTGAGGTGGGCGGTGTAGCAGGTGGCAATGACGATGATGCCGCCGAGGTCGTCAGCCACGGCGAGCGTGGCGAGAAACACCTTGAGCGAC
This sequence comes from Eubacterium sp. CAG:180, assembly GCA_963590405.1. GTDB lineage: Bacteria > Bacteroidota > Bacteroidia > Bacteroidales > Muribaculaceae > Limisoma. The sequence continues at coordinate 45,334 of CAVAPE010000006.1, forward strand.
AGCGGCACGCGCTTGCCGAAAATTGAGAGTACGCCGAGCGAGAATGCGATGTCGGTGGCCATCGGAGTGGCGATGCCTCGCAGTGTGTCGGCGTCGCTTGGCGCTATCAGCCAGAACACGATTACCGGGATGAGCATACCGCCGCATGCGCCGATGATTGGCAACATGGCTTTGCGCGGCGATGCGAGTTCGCCAACGAGGATTTCACGCTTAATTTCCAGTCCTACGGAGAGGAAGAAAACTGCCATTAAGAAGTCGTTGATTACGTCGAAGATGGTCAACACGTGCCCAGAGTGGCTGAAGAGGTTGAAACCGCCAACCGAGAGGCTGACTGGGAGATTCCAAAAGTTAAAATAAGACTGGCTCACCGGGGAGTTGGCGAGCACGAGAGCCAAGATGGTGGCAACGATGAGCAACATACTCGATGTGACGTAGGTGCGCACCATCTTGATAAATCTAAAACTGTTTAGCATGATCGTTTCTAAAACTTTGTTGAGGGGGCATCCCTGTCCCCTCGGTTTGTTAATGTGGTGCAAAAATACGGAAATAATCCGTTCCCACAAAACGCACGGAGGCGGCTGCCCGTGATGCAGGTAGCCGCCTCCGATGTATGGTGGGTTTCTATGGTCTAAAAGTTGTAGCCCACGGAGAATGTCCAGCCCTTGTTGCGCAGGCTGTTGCCGCCGTTGGCCACGTTGCGCAGACCGCGCTGATAACTGATGTTGAACACGTAGTGGTTGAGCACCTCTACGCCAGTGCCAAACTGCAGTCCGCAGTCGAAGCGCTTGAACTGCGAAGCATCGCTGCCGTAGTAGTCCTGCTTGCCGTCGACGTGGGTGTATTGCTTTTCGTCGCCAGCCGTGGCTGAAACCACTGTTGCTTTACTCTTGCCGCTGCTGAGGCCGAAGGTGAAGTAAGGACCTGCCTCCACGTCCCATTTCACGGCACGCGAGATGTTGAAGTGGAAGGAAGCCAACACTGGCACTGCCAGAGCGTTGCGGCGCGTGTGTCCGCTACGGGTGTAGATGTATTTGCGGGCATCGTCGAAGGAAATCCGACGGGTGTCGTAACTGCGGTTCTCGAAGAACAGTCCCGGACGGATGCTGAAGAAGTTGCGCACGTTGAGGTCGACGACGGCGCCAGTGGAGAAGCCGCGTTTCCAGATGATGTCGTTAGGCATGCTCGTGGCGGCGCTCGACGAGGTGAGGCCGAAGCGCAGACCCACTTTCACGATGTCGGAAGGGTGGGAGGTGTCGACGAAGTCGGCTGCCCATGCCGAAACTGCGAAGCAGACGGCGGCTAAAGTAGTAATCAGTTTTTTCATCTTTGCGAAGCGATTTATTGTTAAAAATCAGCATTGCCACCCTCTGTGGCAACAATAAGCAGTTGTAAAGGTATTGATTTTTCCTGAAAAACCGTCGCCGCCCCGCCCGATTTCACAATTTTTCATTCGTTTGGACTACTTGCCGCCAGCAGGGGAACACTATCAGGCGGATTTTATCGATTTGTAGCGTTTGCTCAATCGTTTCAGTTCACGGTCAAACGACGGGAGTATAGATTTTATAATTCATCAAGAACTTCCTCTAGAGGTTTGAGTTTTAAGCGCCCTTCTTTGTATGCTTTTAGTTCCTGGAGCGACCCTTCGAAACCAGACAATATCTCTTTGTCGCTCATCGATGAATTATCGTTTGCAACATTGCTTGCAAAGAGGTTGCTGATTTTCTCCAAGAGGCTGATGTCTTTGGTGTTGAGCACCTGTCGGATGATGTCGTTTTGTACGGCTTGCAAACTTATTGTCTTCATATAAAACACTATAAATGATTCTGCCGTAAAATTACGGCGAAATTAATATAGCCAAATGAAGCACTCCCAAAATCACGAGAAGCAAATTTCAGCGAGGGTTATTTCTTTAAAATAGTGGAGGGTATGGCTGAAATGTAGAAAATTACCGCTAATTTTGCATTATTCAATCAAAGGAACTGTTATGAAAACAATTGAGATAAAGTCGCTGGAGGCGTTGCCCGAGGCAGCGGCTGAATTTGCCAACGCGATGGGCGACTACACCGTCTTTGCCTTCTACGGCGAGATGGGTGCCGGCAAGACCACATTCATCAATGCCCTCTGCCGCGCTCTCGGCGTGGAGGACGACATCACCAACTCGCCGTCGTTCTCGATAATCAACGAATATCGCTCCGACACTACTGCGGAACTGATTTACCACTTCGACTGCTATCGTCTGGAGTCGATTGAGGAGGCTGAGGACATCGGTGCTGAGGACTATTTCGACTCGGGCGCCGTTTGCCTTATCGAATGGCCGGAGCGCATCGGCGACCTGCTGCCTTACGACACCGTGCGCGTCGACATCAACGAGCAAGCCGACGGCTCACGCCTGCTCACCATGACTGAGCCTGAAGCCTGATGGGAGGCGACAGTCAGGTGGGGATTGCGGTCATCACCGTGGTCTTCGCGTTTTCGGGCATTCTTGCCATTTTGGCATCGTTGATGAACTGGGACTGGTTTTTCAACACACGCAATGCGCGTATGCTCGTGGGACGCTGCTCGCGGCGCACCGCGCGGGTGGTTTATTTCGTCATCGGACTGCTCATCCTTGCCATGGTGGCAGCCATCCATCTGCGTCTGGCTGGACGCATCTGACCCTCTTGGCACAGAAATTGCTGCATTGCAGCATCGGAAAATTAACTGAAAAAGGAGATATATTGTCATGTCTACAAAGAAAGAAATCCCCGTTTTGCTGCTCACTGGCTACCTCGGCAGCGGCAAGACAACACTTCTTAACCACATTCTGACCAACGAACGCGGCATCAAGTTTGCCGTAATTGTCAACGATATAGGCGAGGTCAACATCGATGCCGACCTCATCCAGAAAGGCGGTATTGTCGGCTCTAAGGACGACAGCCTTGTGGCGCTCCAGAACGGTTGCATCTGCTGCACGCTGAAGATGGACCTCGTGGAGCAGATCTACGACCTGATGAAAAGTCAGCGTTTCGACTACATCGTGATTGAAGCCAGCGGCGTGTGCGAGCCGGCTCCGATTGCGCAGACCATCTGCTCAATACCGCGCCTCGGCGAAGAGTACCGCAAATACGGCATCGCGCGCCTCGACAGCATCGTTACGGTGGTCGACGCCCTGCGCATGAAGGACGAGTTTGGCGGCGGCGACAGCCTCACACGCAAGAATATCGGCGAAGAGGACATCGAAAACCTTATCATCCAACAAATTGAGTTCTGCAACATAATTCTTCTCAACAAGGCTTCTATGGTTACTCCCGAGGAGTTGAAACGCCTCAAGGCCATCATCCGCACATTGCAGCCCGGAGCAAAAATCATCGAGTGCGACTATGCGAAGGTCGACCTCGACGAACTCATCAACACTGGTTTGTTCAACTTCGAGCGCGTGGCAACATCTGCCGCGTGGATTCGCGAGATTGAGCGCCCTGGCGACGAGATAGAGGAGGAAGAAGAGCATCACCATCATCACGACCACCACCATCACCACCACGAAGGTGGCGAAACAGAGGAATACGGCATCGGCACATACGTCTACTATCGCCGTCCGGCATTCGACATCCACAAGTTCGACCGCTTTATGGCAACGAAATGGCCGAAGAATGTGATTCGCGCCAAAGGAGTGTGCTACTTTGCCCACAACCGCGACATGTCGTTCCTCTTCGAGCAGGCAGGCAGTCAAAAGACGCTCACCGAGTCGGGACTTTGGTATGCTACGGCGCCAGAGGACGAACTCGCCGAGATGATGAAGCGCGAGCCGGGATTGGTGCGCGACTGGGACGAGAAATACGGCGACCGCATGCAGAAACTCGTGTTCATCGGTCAGCATCTCGACAAGGAGCAACTCGCCCACGACCTCGACGAATGCCTTGAGGACTAACCGCCACGGGCTTTGTGTTGCAATTTTTGGACACAAGTGGCAGAAAATCGCAGTTTTTGGTTAAATTTGCAAACTAATTTTACTAAAGAACTGAGATAATGAGAAGATGGCGCATTGAGGACAGTGCCGAGTTGTACAACATCACCGGCTGGGGACTGAAGTATTTCTCAATCAACGACAAGGGTCACGTACAGGTGACCCCGCGTGAAAATTATGCATCCGTCGACCTTAAGGATCTGATGGATGAGTTGCAGATTCGCGACATCACCGCACCGGTGCTGCTGCGTTTCCCCGACATTCTCGACAATCGTATCGAGAAGATTTCGCGATGTTTCCAAAAGGCGGCGGACGAATATAAGTACGACGCCCAGAATTTCATTATCTATCCCATCAAGGTGAACCAGATGCGTCAGGTGGTTGACGAGATTGTGAGCCACGGCAAGAAGTTTAACATCGGCCTGGAGGCAGGCTCGAAGCCCGAACTGCACGCCGTGCTTGCCACCAACATCGACGAGCACAACCTAATCATCTGCAACGGCTACAAGGACGAGAACTACATCGAACTGGCGCTGCTGGCGCAGAAGATGGGTCGTCGCATCTTTCTCGTGGTGGAGAAACTCAACGAGTTGCACCTCATTGCACGCCTTGCCAAGCGCATCGGCGTGCGCCCGAACATCGGCATCCGCATCAAGTTGTCGAGTTCTGGCAGTGGCAAGTGGGAAGAGTCGGGTGGCGACCACTCGAAGTTCGGCCTTAACTCCAGCGAACTGCTGGAGGCTGTCGACGCACTTGTGAAATACAAGATGGAGGACTGCCTCAAGTTGATACATTTCCACATCGGCAGCCAGATTACCAAGATTCGCCGCATCAAGAATGCCCTTCGCGAGGCAACGCAGTTCTATGTGCAACTCACCAAGATGGGCTTCGGCATCGACTTTATCGACATCGGCGGTGGTCTCGGCGTGGACTACGACGGCACGCGTTCGAGCGCAAGCGAAAACAGCATGAACTACTCCATCCAGGAGTATGCCAACGACGCCATCTCAGCCATTGTCGACGCTTGCGAGAAAAACTCGCTGAAGCAGCCTAATGTAATCACTGAGTCGGGACGCTCGCTCTCTGCTCATCACTCAATACTCATCATCGAGACCCTCGAAACCACCCAGTTGCCTATCTGGAACGACAATGAGGAGGTGAGCGACCAAGATCACGAACTCGCCCGCGAACTCTATCAGATTTGGGACAAACTGGGGCAGCAGTCGCTGCTTGAGAGTTGGCACGATGCCCTGCAGATACGCGAGGAGGCGCTCGACCGCTTCAGCCTCGGCATGCTCGACCTCCACACCCGTGCGCAGATTGAGAAACTCTTCTGGTCGGTGGCGCGCGAGGTCAACGACATTGCCAAGACGATGAAGCACGTGCCCGAGGAACTGCGCATCTCGAAGATGCTCCCCGACAAGTATTTCTGCAACTTCTCACTGTTCCAGTCGCTTCCCGACTCGTGGGCAATAGACCAGATGTTCCCTATCATGCCGATTTCGCGCCTCGACGAGAAGCCTACGCGCACGGCAACGATACAGGACGTGACCTGCGACTCCGACGGCAAAATCAACTACTTTATATCGAGCCATGGGTTCTCCAACGCCTTGCCGATACACCCCATCAAGAGCGGCGAGTCGTACTATCTTGGCGTGTTCCTCGTGGGTGCATACCAGGAAATCCTCGGCGACATGCACAACCTCTTCGGCGACACCAACACGGTGCACATCAGTGTGTACAAGGACCATTACGAAATCGACCAGATTATCGACGGCGAGACGGTGGCAGAGGTGCTCGACTATGTGCAGTACAACCCCAAGAAACTTGTGCGCAACGTTGAAACGTGGGTGACACGCTCAATGAAGCAGGGCAAGATTACGCCTGAGGAGGGTCGCGAATTTTTGGGCAACTATCGTTCTGGACTTTACGGATACACATACCTCGAAAAGGACTAAGACGATGGCTTCCCGCTACTTTATGCACTTGGCTTACAACGGCGCGCCCTATCACGGATGGCAGCGCCAGCCCAATGCCGTCAGTGTGCAGGAGGAGTTGGAGAAGGCATTGTCAATGGTGCTGCGGCAACCCGTTGCTGTGACTGGCGCGGGACGCACCGACACGGGTGTGAACGCGCGGTGCATGTATGCCCATTTCGACGTGGAACAGGAGATTGCCGATAGCCGCCGGCTGGTGGCGTCGCTCAACAGCATCGTTGGGCGCGACATAGCGGTCTACTCCGTTGTCCGTGTGGCAGACGATGCTCATGCGCGGTTTGATGCCACAAGCCGCACCTACAAATATTTCATCGGCAAGCACAAGTCGCCTTTCGACTACCACTTTGCGTGGACGCCGCCCTATGCGCTTGATGTGGAGGCGATGAATGCCGCCGCCGCGCGGCTGTTTGACTATGTGGACTTTACCAGTTTTAGTAAACTCCACACCGACGTGAAGACCAACAACTGCCGCATCGACTACGCCCATTGGGACGACGAGGGAGACCGCCTAGTGTTTACCATCACCGCCGATCGCTTCCTGCGCAACATGGTGCGCGCCATCGTTGGCACGCTCGTCGACGTGGGACGGCACAAAATCACCGTAGAGCAGTTCTGCCGCATCATCGAGCGCAAGGATCGCTGCGAGGCCGGCACCTCCGTCCCCGGCAACGCCCTCTTCCTCTGGGACATAACCTACCCCTACGCAATCGATTCCTAAGGACGAAATTTTACGTTAGGGTCGAAATGCCTTAAAATATCACCATATTTCTTTATCTCTGCATCGGTCATATATCGGGCTCGGTTTGAGTCGCGATTGTTTATTCCAGAGTAGCCTTGCACATGGACAACTCCTTTTGGAAACACCTGTTGAACCTCTCCGGCAACTTTATTCCTGTGTTCGTGCCCCCAATCAAAATCAACGGTATGTTGTCGGGTTATGTAAACCTTGGCTTGTGTTACATTCCCGCTTTTGCCCACTTTTAGGTAAATGTCTGAAGAGTTTGCAAATGCAGGAAGTCCCGAGTGACTTCCATCGGGGTCTGTCTTCAGTATTATAACTTTCGCTTTCAAGCCATTATGATAATATGTCTCATAATTTGGGTGCGCATCGTAGAGATATTCAGAAAATCCTCCAGTCGCGTTATATTGTCTTGCGTTTCCCATATGCCTATAAATCGTCAAAGTTATGATTGTATTCCACTCCCTTATAGTCTCTTAGCCTTAACCATTGAAACAGGGTTGTATCTCTGTCCAATATGCCTAAATCCTTAAGATTAGCATTTAAGGTCTCGGAAAGATTCATAAAATGTTCTTCGCCAGTTTCGCTGCCGATAATATATTCATCATACCAGCATCGCACGATATACAGATGGTCTTCGTTGTTGAACTCAGACATTACGAGGTCATTGGAAACGGTCATTACACATTTCTGCTTGTGCTCTTGTGCTTCAAAGAATTTTTTCTCATTGTCAGAGATATAGTGCCCTTTCATGCAATTGAATAACTTGATGTCCTCAGGCCACAGTGTGTTGGTTTCTTGTGTTTTCATCGTTTCTAAAATTTTTATGGATAAAGTCTGGTATATGTTTAACGCTCACTGGCAATCCGATTGTGTCTTTCTCGCTGCCGCCGAAGACAATTAAGATCGTGGGTTCGAGAATCTCGATTAATTTGTGTACGGCATATAGCCATAATGATTTGGCACCTTTGCTGTGTTCGTGCCCAATGCCACATATTGCTATGACACTATGTTTGGGTAATCCCTCAAAACAATAAGATAAAGAACTTACGTTTCCCCAACTTGCCACGGGAATGACATTTATTCCACAAATCTGCCAATAGGCAGCCGCAAATCGAGATAAATAAATGGCTTGAAGATTGACCTGCTTTGGCACGTCAACGTATAGCGAGCAATCTGGGGCAAAAACATATCCATAATCGATTATGCTATACGTTGTTGCTTCAAGATTGCGGGTTATTGCTGAATGAAATTTGTAATCATCCAAAAAGAAATGAAGGGCAGAGGAACTGCCAATGTGCTTGTTTTTTTCGGTAAAAGGATACACATCAAAGTCTACAGTGCCTGTGTAACTTTCAACAATTGGGATTCCGTTTTCTTCTGTGAATCTCATTCCTGCAGACAAATGCAAATTGTTGTAAGTCAACTTGCGTTGTAGAGCCTTTGATAGGATACAAAGAGTAAATTCACGTCCTTTGTTGTCGTGTGTCAGAAGATATTGTTCCTTTAGGGAGAACAATGATTCGGACGCAAAAATTTTTGAGAATTTGGTTCTCATAAATTACTAATGTTGGTTTCGTTTGGTTGTGTCAAGCCTCATACTCCTAACTTTCTGAGTCTTGTGTCCCAAACATAAAATTTATAATATACTTTATTAATAAAGTTACAAAAAAAATCCAAGAGCCGACAGGAGAGAGAATAAATTAACTTTATATAACAAAAATCCCTCCGGGCGGTTGCTGGGAGGGATTTTTTGTGGGGTTGTGGGTGATGCTATTTTGCTGTGGGGCGGATTGTTATTGCGTATCCGCCGCCTTCTCCTTCGTGGATTTTGAGGCGTGACTTTGAGGTCACATTCTTCGTTTCAATCACATAACTTTGCGGATTGTTGCGGTAGTGGGCAGTCTTGCCGTCGCGGTAGATTGTAGCCACATATTTCTTGCCAGCAGGCAGAAAGTCGAGCGTGATGTCGGAGGTGCGTGCAGCCTCGCCGTTGGTGCCGCCCACAAACCATTCCTCCTTGCCCTTGGTCTTGCGTGCCACGGTGAGGTATTCGTAAGGCTCAGCCTCAAGATAGTAACTCTTGTCCCAGTCCAAAGCCACGTCCTTGATAAACTGGAATGCGTCCATAAACGGAGCATAGTTTTCAGGGGTGTCGGCTGCCATCTGCAGCGGGCTGTACATAGTCACGTAGAGCGACAACTGGTTGCAGATTGTTGTGTTCACCCAACTGTGGTTGTCGGGGCACATCTTGTTCACGTCCATCTCGAAGATGCCTGGAGTGTAGTCCATCGGACCGCCAACCAGACGGGTGAACGGAAGGATGGTGGTGTGGCTCGGACGGCTTCCGCCGAATGCCTGATATTCGGTGCCGCGAGCACTCTCGTTGCCGATGAGGTTAGGATAGGTGCGGCAGAGACCCGTAGGGCGCACAGCCTCGTGGGCGTTGACCATAATGTGGTAGTCGGCTGCCTTTTGGATGGCGTAGAGATAGTGGTTGTTGATCCACTGGCTGTAGTGGTTCTCGCCGCGTGGCACGATGTCGCCCACGTAGCCACTCTTCACGGCGTCGTAGCCGTGCTCGTTCATATATTTGTAGGCAGCATCCATGTGGCGCTCATAGTTGCGCACGGATGCCGACGTTTCGTGGTGCATAATCATCTTCACACCGCGCTCCTTAGCGTATTGGTGCACTGCTTCTACATCGAAGTCGGGATAAGGCGTAACGAAGTCAAACACATAGTCCTTCGAGTGGCCGTACCAGTCCTCCCAGCCTTCGTTCCAACCCTCTACGAGTACGCCGTCGAAGCCATTGTCGGCAGCGAAGTCGATGTAGTGCTTGGTCTTCTCAGTGGTAGCGCCGTGGCGGCCGTTGGGGCGCACCTTGGTGTAGTCGGTCTTGCCGAGTTGCACGCTCACGAGGTCGTCGGTGTAAGCCCAAGTGCTCTTACCCGTAATCATCTCCCACCAGATGCCCACATATTTGCAAGGCTTAATCCAAGACGTGTCGGCAATTTTGCAAGGCTCGTTGAGGTTGAGGGTGATGCGCGAAGCCAAGAGGTTGCGAGCATCGTCGGCAACGGTGACCGTGCGCCACGGCGATGTGCAAGGCGTCTGCATATAGCCCTTGTCACCCTGGCTGTCGGGGGTGAGCCAAGAAGTGAACACGAGGTTCTTGTCGTCGAGGTTGAGGTGCATTGTAGCGTAGTTTACGCAGGCAGCCTCGTGGATGTTGACAAACACGCCGTCGTCGGTTTTCAGCAGCAGTGAAGTCTGCACACCTGTCGGCGAGAAAGAAGTCTGCGAAAGGTTTTCGGTTATCGAACTTTCCATGCGAGAGCGTATTTCCGTGAGGCGGCAACGAGTGTATTCATACTCCTGCGTGTCGTAGTCGCCCGGAATCCAGTAGGCGGTATGGTTGGCAGTCATAGCAAACTCCGTGCATTCCTCCTTGATAACGAAGTAACTCAATTCCTTCTGTTGAGGCCATTCGTAGCGGAAGCCCACGCCGTCGTCGAAGACGCGGAAGCGGATGCCCATGCGGCGGTTGGTTGCCGATTGGAGCAACTCCACATAGAGTTCGTTGTAGTGGTTGCGGATGGCGTTTTCCTCGCCCCAAACGGGTGTCCACGTCTCATCGAAGTCCGACGTCTCCGTCTTTTCTTTCACGAAACCGTCGCGCAGGCTGGTGTTGTCCTTCATCTCGATGCCGAGGCGGCTCGGTTTCACAATTTCTTTACCTTTGAAAGCAACCTTGTAGGTCGGCACACCGTTGTCGGCAAGGTTGAAGTCGAGAGCCACCGTTCCGGCTGGCGATTCTACATGCTGGGCAGAAGCCAGCAGGGCACAGGCGGATGCCATCAATGCCAATATTTTCTTCATAGTTACATAGGTTTTTGATGATGCTACAAATATACAAATTTTGCGTAAATTTGCAGTATAAACAATAGAAGTATGAAAGTAGGTGACATTGTGCGCTACCTCAATGCAGTGGGTGGCGGAAAAGTGACGAAGATAGAAGACAAGATTGCGTATGTGGAAGAGCCCGACGGATTTGAAACGCCGGTGCTCATCCGCGAATGTGTGGTGGTCGACCCAGACGGTGGGATGATGCCTAAGAAGAAGTTCGGCAGCAATGAGCCAAGCAAATACGAGGCTCCAGCGGTGGAGAAGCCGCAGCCGAAAGCGCCAGTGTCGGAAAACAATGTGCCTCTGCTGGAAACAGCCGAGGGCGACGTGCTCAATGTGGTGCTCGGCTACGAGCCTACGGAAGTGAAACACCTGAACACCACCAAGTTTGACGCCTACCTCGTGAACGACAGCAACTACTATCTCTATGTGGTCTATGCCACACGCGGCGACGGCGGCGAGTGGACGTGCCGCTTCTCGGGCATCGTCGAGCCAAACATTCAGGTGCATCTCGAAGAGTTGACCCACGCCGACCTTCCTGAGCGCGAGCGCGTGTCGGTGCAGTATTTGGCATTCAAGAGCGACAAGCCGTTCCGCCTGAAGAACCCCGCTGCGGTGGAGTTCCGCCTCGATGCCACGAAGTTCTACAAGACGCATTGCTTCCACGACAATATGTACTTCGACAATCCGGTGATTGCCTACGACATAGTGAAAAACGACGTGCCGCAACGGCAGTTGGTGATTGACAGCGGCGAACTTGAGCGCGCGATGCGCGAGAAGAAGGTTGCCGACAAGGCGCGCCGCCCTGTGGTCAAGCATCAGGAGCCTAAGTCCAAGAGCGAAATCATTGAGGTAGATCTCCACATCGGTGAGTTGCTCGACTCCACGGCAGGGCTCACCAACAGCGACATCATCAACGTGCAACTCAAGGAGTTTCGCCGCGTGATGGACGAAAACGTGAAGCGCCACGGACAGAAAATCGTGTTTATCCACGGCAAGGGCGAGGGCGTGCTCCGCAAGGCGGTGCTCGACGAACTGAAGCATAAGTACAAGAACTGCGAAGCCCAGGACGCTTCGTTCCGTGAATACGGCTTCGGCGCTACGCTGGTAACGGTGCATTAATCAAGATGATAGCCTATTTTTCATGCACGGGCAACAGCCGCCGCGTGGCAGAACTGCTTGCTGGGCGGCTCGGTGAGCGGCTTTCGGCAATCGACCTTCGCAGCGCGGCGCAAACCTTCGCTTTGGGCGACGGCGAGCGACTGATATTCGTGTTCCCAATCCATTCGTGGGGGATGCCGAAAGGCTTGGCGGAGGCGCTGACGGCGCTTCCTATAGACGGCACGCCGGGTTATTGCTGCATGGTTGCCACCTGTGGCGACGACTGCGGACTGGCAGCGCGCCAGTGGCGCAAGGCTATGGCAGCGCGCGGCATTGCGGCGGATGCTGCATTCTCGGTGCAGATGCCCAACACCTATGTGCTTTTCCCTGGATTTGACGTAGATAAAAAGGACGTTGAGGCGCGCAAACTCGCAGCGGCGCCGGCAGCGGTCGATGCCATTGCGCAGCAGATTGAGGCATCGGCGCGCGGCGACTTCTCGCGCCACGGCGCAGTGGCGTGGCTCAAGTCGCGGGTCGTATATCCGTGGTTTATGAAGGGTGTGAGCGACGAAAAGTTCTATGCCACAGATGCTTGCGTAGGCTGCGGTAAGTGCGCCAAGGCGTGCCCCACTGGCAACATCACCATCGACAACCGCCGCCCTCATTGGCACGGCAACTGTCAGAACTGCCTCGCCTGCTACCACACTTGTCCGCTCCATGCGGTGGCCTACGGCAACCGCGCAGCGAAAAAAGGGCAGTATCTCTGCCCATAATCCGCTTATAAACGCTCGTAATTGACAAACGCGTATGGGTAAGGGTTGCGCTCGTCGGGAGTGTGGCTCTCGATGCTCGTTTGCCGCCACGCGCTGCCGTCCACATCGGGGAAGAAAGCGTCGGCATCGGCGAAATGCGCATCTATCTCAGTGAGATACAGGCGTGAAGCCAACGCAATAGTGGCGCGGTAAATCTGTTCGCCGCCAATCACAAACACCTCATCATCACTTCCGGCAAGGCGCAGAGCCTCGTCGACCGACAGAGCCACCTCCACGCCCGGCGCAGAGAATTGCGGATTGCGCGTCACAACGATGTTGCGGCGGTTGGGGAGAGCCCCTTTCGGCAGAGAGTCGAAGGTGCGCCGCCCCATCACTACGGTGTGCCCCGTGGTCAGCGCCTTGAATCGCTTTAGGTCGGCACTCATGTGGCAGAGAAGGTCGCCCTGCTTGCCGATAGCGCCGTCTTTTGCTACGGCGGCAATAATCGATATGTTGCCCATTTTCTTTTAGTTACTGGTTGGTTATACGGCAACAATGCCCTTGATGTGAGGATGAGGATTATAGCCTTCAAGCGTGAAGTCCTCATATTTGAAGTCGAAGATGCTCTTCACGTCGGGGTTGATGTGCATCGTGGGTAGTGGACGAGGGTCGCGCTGCATCTGCTCCTTCACCTGCTCGAAGTGATTAGTGTAGATGTGCGCGTCGCCGAGCGTGTGCACGAAGTCGCCCGCCTTGAGCCCAGTGACCTGCGCCACCATCATCAGCAGAAGGGCGTAGGAAGCGATGTTGAACGGCACGCCGAGGAAGATGTCGGCGCTGCGCTGGTAGAGTTGCAGGCTTAGTCGACCGTCAGCCACATAAAACTGGAAGAAGGCGTGGCACGGCGGCAGGTTCATCTTCTTCAGGTCAGCCACGTTCCACGCACTCACGATGATGCGTCGCGAGTCAGGGTTGTGCTTGATGGTCTCTACCGCCTCCGAAATCTGGTCGATGAAGCCGCCGTCGTAGTCTGGCCACGAACGCCACTGGTAGCCGTAGATATGCCCCAGATTGCCATCGGCATCAGCCCACTCGTTCCAGATGCGCACGCCGTTTTCCTGCAGGTAGTGCACGTTGGTGTCGCCGCGGAGGAACCACAGGAGTTCGTGGATGATTGATTTCAGATGGAGTTTCTTGGTGGTGAGCAGCGGAAAGCCGTCAGCCATGTCGAACCGCATCTGGTAGCCAAACACGCTTTTCGTGCCCGTGCCCGTGCGGTCGCCTTTCATCGTGCCGTGCTCCATAACGTGGTGGAGCAAGTCTAAATATTGTTTCATCTTATCTT
>CAVAPE010000007.1:0-52264 GCA_963590405.1 Eubacterium sp. CAG:180
TGAGCATCTACCGCCATCTCCTTGAGAAGAACTACGGGCTGCAAATCCGTGGCTGTCGGCTGGGCATCTTCCATCCGGCGTATAGCCAGCCCTATGTGCTCGATATGCCCGACCTCCGCGAAGAGGCAATCGCCGTGCTTGAAGCCAATACCCGACAATTTTAGTCGGCAATTCTGCCAGTTTTGACGAAATTTAATCATGGCTCTGTTACGTTTTTTTATCCTAACAGAATTTGCTGATGAAATAAATATGGTTACATTTGCAGAAGGTAAATTATAAAAGAATATAAGCCTATATCACTTAAATATAAGAACTATGCCAAAATGTATCGGTATTCTAACATCAGGAGGTGATGCACCGGGAATGAATGCGGCAATCCGCGCCGTAACACGTTCCGCAATTTTCAACGGAATCGCAGTGAAAGGTATCTACCGCGGTTATCGTGGTCTTGTCACCAATGAAATTGTAGAGTTCCACACACAAAATGTGTCAAACATCATCCAAGTTGGTGGTACAATCCTTAAAACAGCACGTTGCGCGGAATTCCGTACGGAAGAAGGTCGCAAACTTGCCTACGAGAACATGACAAAGGCTGGAATCGATGCCCTTGTAGTTATCGGCGGCGATGGCTCCCTTACTGGTGCCAGAATCTTCGCAACAGAATATAATATTCCTATTGTCGGACTTCCTGGAACAATCGACAACGACCTTTTCGGAACCGACACGACTATCGGCTACGACACAGCCCTCAACACCATTATGCAGTGCGTGGATAAAATCCGCGACACGGCTACGAGCCACGAGCGCTTGTTCTTCATCGAGGTTATGGGTCGCGATGCCGGCTTCCTTGCCCTCAATGGTGCAATAGCAGCAGGCGCAGAGGCAGCGATTATCCCGGAAATCTCAACAGAGGTCGACCAGTTGGAAGAACTCATCAATAACGGTTTCCGCAAGAGCAAGAACTCATCTATCGTGCTGGTGGCTGAAAGCCCTGTCACAGGTGGCGCAATGGCGCTTGCTGAGCGCGTGAAGAACGAGTATCCGCAATACGAAGTGCGTGTGTCAATCCTTGGACACTTGCAGCGTGGTGGCTCGCCAACAGCCCACGACCGCATCCTCGCTTCGCGTATGGGTGCTGCGGCTATCGATGCCCTTCTTGAGGACCAGCGCAATGTGATGATCGGCGTTGCAAACGATGAAATCGTTTATGTGCCGTTCACAAAGGCTATCAAGAAAGATAAGCCTATCAACCGCGAACTTCTCGACACTCTCCGTCGCCTCTCCATCTAACAGGGCGCGAGAATATAACAAACGACAAGGTGGCAACCGCATTGGTCGCCACCTTGTCGTTTTCTGTATGATGCTGGATTTAGATTTCTTCAATCGCTGCGGCCTTGACCCATGCCTCGCGGTTGTCCTGCGTCAGGATTTTGTACCACACGTTTTTGGCGTTGCCGTCCACACGGATGGAATCTTCTTTCTTCACCTTTGCACCTTCGTGGAGCATAAACGCCATCTCGTCGGCTTTCACTGGCTCGCGCGACACGGTGCTCAACTGCGTCGAGTCGTTCATCACAATGGCGTATTCGCGGCATTCAAGTGCCGCATTTGCGCGCGATGCAAACACGTTGGCAATGATGCAGACCACGAGCAACCCGATGCCGCCGAAAAATCCCGTCTTTCGCAGTGCAATCGATGAGGCAAAGGCGTAGGTGAGAATGCCGGCAAGGAATAGCGCAAACATCACCATCGCTACAATCGACCATGCCGATGGCGAAAGCCAGTTCTGCACGTTGCGGAAGCCCACAGACAAGATGTTTTCTTCGGCATCCTGACGGTCGATGATTTTTGAGTTTACAAAGTCGAGGTTGGCTTGGGCCTTCTCGTAGCGCGGATTGAGCCGCAGCGCACGCTCATAGTTGAGGATGGCTTTGCCTTTTTTGCCGCTTTTGTAGTAGACGTTGCCGAGATTGAAATAAAATTCAGGCGACACGCCTTGCTGTTTCTCCAGTTGCTTGAAATCCTCGATTGCTGCTGGGTAGTTTTTATTGTTGAAGTCATAAAGAGCCTTCTGCTGGAGATTTTCCGCTCCGGCTGTCAGCGTGGCAATCAATACGGCTGCAAGGATAATTATATAATGTTTCATCATTGTTTCTTTTTAGTGTTTTCAACTTCTGCTATCGAGTCGCAAGCCATCTGGAAGATGTTGTCCATCGGCACTGCGCTCTCTGCCGACTGTGCGTAGCGCGAAAATTCGCATTCATCGAGTATGTTGATAATTCTGCCGATGGCATCGTCTGCCAGTCCGTAGTTCTCAAGTTCTTTGGTGATGTTGTCGCGGTTGAGTTCCGAAACAGGGATGGTCAACTTGTCGCTGTAATAACCCCAGAGGGCTGCAAGCATCTCTTCGTAGAACGCATCCTTTTGTCCCTTCTGCATAAACTTCTTCGCGCGTTTCAGACGGCGGTTGGCAACCTTGTTTGCAACCTTGCGCTTCATCAGCGACACGTTGGCGCGCTCCTTCACCTTCTTGCGGTAGATGAACAGAATTACGGCAAAGGCGAGCACAAGGACGATGTAGTAGGCTATCGTAGCCCAAGAGCCTACGATAGTGCCGTTGCTCTTCGTGAGGTTGAGGTCTCCCGTTTCCATTGGGAGAATGTCCTTCATCACGGCATCGTTGTATTTCACCGCATTCGACGACGAACCTTTAGCCACATCTACGTTGAAGCCCTCGATAGGGATGGTCTTGTACTGATGGCTGTCGAGGTCGAAGTATGTGAATTTTGTTCCTCCGATTGCAAATTTGCCTACCGACTGAGGCACGAACGTGTAGTCCACAACCACCTTGCCCGACAGCGTGGTTCCCGAAGGCGATGCTGTCACTGCCGTTTGCGGGTCGTAGAGTTCAAACTGCGACGGGAAGCCGAACTTTGGAGCGTTGAGGCTCTTGAGGTTGCCCTGTCCGCTGATTGTGAGTTTGATTGTCGAGGCTTCGTTGGTGCGCATCTTCTTGCCAGTGAGCACTCGGCTCACGTTGAAGCGACCTACTGCGCCGCTGAAATCTGCCGGGCGTGGCGACGGTAGCGGAATTACGTTGAGCGAAGCCGTGTTTGACTGCACCTTGATGGTTTTCTCCACAGGCGAACGCATACGCCCGAATGTAGTGTTGATTGTTTCAAACTGCATCACTGTCAGGTCGTAACTGCCCGATGCAATAGTCAGTTTGCCCGATTGCTGCGGGAAAAGCACCGACTGCTTGATTACGTAGGAATAGTAGTTCTCGCCGCCGACAGTCTCAAATTTGCCTTGGAGGGTAACAGGCACTTCCTCTGCCATAAAACCGTTGTAGGCTGGCTGAACGGTGGTGATGAACTTCGATACCTGATATTTCGTGTAGAGTTTGATGGAGCAAAGCACGCCTTCCTGCTCGTAGGCAGTAGGCTTGGAGAAGAGGATGCGCACAAACACGTCGTTCTTGCCGATTGGCTTGTCGACAGTCTGCGTGTCGATGTCGTAGGCTTGCACCGACGTGCGGCTTCCACTCGATGCCGACTTGTCGGCAGGAAGAATGGTGAGCGATATCGGCTTCGTGGTCATCGTCTTGCCGCCTACCACAATCTTGGCGCTGCCGATTGTTATTGTGCCGGCTTTCTCAGCCTTGTAGGTATAGGTATAGCCGATTGACGAACTCGTCGACTCCTTGCCGTTGATGTTTTGGTAAGAACTGCTTTGGCTTATGCCTGGACCATAGATAAGTTTACAGTTCGGGATGCTCGGTATCTGCGGATTGCCCGACGGAGTTTGCGGAGCATTGTCGAGCGAATACGTTACGGTAAACCGCTCGCCTGCGATGGCAGGTTCACTCACCGATGCTCGGAATGTTACGGCAAACGCATTGGTGGCTGAAAGCGCCACCAGCAGTGATAATATTATTCTCGTTATTTGCTTCATCCTAATGTCTGTTTCGTTCAACATAGAGCGCTACCACGGACGACTTGTGCGCGCCTGTCCACCCATCTGAGCCTTGCGGCGGTTCACCTTGTCGCGCGTGTTCTTTTCCTCGTTCTGCATGGCTTTCAGCAACTGGTCGTTGTTGGTCTGCTGTTGAGGCTGCTTCGGCGGCTCCGGCTGGTTTTGCGGCTGCTGCTTCTGGTCTTGTTGCTGATTTTGCTTCTTGTCCTTCTGGTCGTTGTTTTGCTTGTTTTGCTGCTGTTGTTGCAGTTTTTTCTGAGCCATGCGCAGGTTTTTGCGCGCTTTCTCGTCTTTGTCGTTTATCTTGAGCGATTTCTTGAAATATTCCACGCTGTTGGCATAGTCCTCGTTGTCGTATGCCATTTTGCCAAGATTGTAGTTGGCGTGAGCCTTCAGTTCCTTCGATGCTCCGGCATTGCCAGCCACGTCGGTGAGGAGGGCATTGATGCGCTTGGTCATCACGCTATCCTCTTTTGTCTTGTCCTTCTTGTTGCTGCGCTCGTTAATCAGGGTAGTGCCAAGATTGTATTTCGCAATCGCCGAATTGGGGTTGTGTTCCAGCGCTTTGGAGTATTGTTCCTCGGCTTTGCGGTACTGCTTTTTGCTGAAGTACTCATTGCCGGCTTTCACCAGGTTGCGCTCCCGCTTGGTGGCTTGTCCAAACGACGGCAACACTGTAAGTACGGCTAATAATATTATGAGAATATTACGTTTCATATCAGTTTATTTTCCAAATAGATTGGTTTGCTTGAGCCATGAAATCTTTTTCTCGGTCACAAGGATGTCAGCCACGAGCAGTAGCAATGCCATCCACGCAAACACGGGGAACTGCTCGTCGTTGGGCGAGAACACTTTCTTGTCCATATTCGTTTTTTTCGCCTTTTTCAGTTGGTCAGACAGGATGTCGACCGCATTGGCGTTGTTGCCCGAAACATAGACTCCAGTGCCAACTTTGGCAATCTCCTGAGCGGCTTGCTCGTTGAATGCCGTCTGCACCACCTGCCCGTTGTATTGCATGTAGGTGCCGTTGCCCATCGGTATAGGCATTGGCTTCGAGTCGCCCACGCCCACAACTTCGATGTCGACGCCTTTCGACTTCGCTGTTTTTGCCATCTCGATGGCATCGTCTTCGTGGTTTTCGGCATCGGTAATCAGCACGATTGATTTCTGGCATTTAGGGTTGTTGGAGAACATGCCCATTGATGTTTCTATCGCTGCGCCGATGGCAGTGCCTTGGTTGCTGACCATGTTGGTCGACAGACTGTTGAGAAACATCTTCGCCGAACTGAAGTCGTTGGTTATTGGCATCTGCACGTATGCGTCGCCAGCAAAGACCACAAGTCCAACCTTGTCGTTTTGCAGACGGTCAAAAAGTTTCTCCACGATAAATTTGGCACGCTGCAGGCGGCTGATGCCGTCCTCGCTATTGGTCGACGATGCCAGCATGGAGTTTGATATGTCCATCGCCACAACAATTTCGGAGCCTTGCACCTTCTTGTTGGTCAGCGACGAAGTGCCTTTGGCGCGTGGACGGGCGAGAATGACCACCACAACAGCCACAAGCAGCAACTCGATGCTGATTTTTATCCATGGCATGTAGCGCGATGCGTCGGGCATCTGGCTGCGGAGCACGTCAAGGTTGCCGAATTTTTTCAGTTTCCTCTCCCTCGCCATTCTCGCCAGCATAAACAGGCCGAAAATCAGCGGAAGCAGAAACAGCAGAAACAATATTTTAGGGTTTCCAAAACTAAACATATCTTCTTCTTTTTATGGAATTGATCTCATCACCGTGAGGCGCAACACTACGTCGAGACCTACAAAAATCAGGAGCAGCCATGCCCACATCATGTAGTCGTCCTCGGTGTTGTGGTATTTTGTGGTGTCGAGTTTCGTTTTCTCCAATGAGTCGATTTCTTTGAATATGGCTCTAAGGGTGCGCTCGTCGGTTGCGCGGTAGTATTTACCGCCGGTTTTCTGTGCTATGGAGCGCAATGTAGGCTCGTCGATGGTGACTTTCACATAGTCGTATTCGATTTTGCCGTAGTAGTTGATGCCCACAGGCGACAATGCGCTGCCGTTGGTGCCCACACCGATGGTGTAGACTTTGATGCCTTTCTGCTTCGCAATGTCGGCTGCCGTGAGCGGAGCAACCATACCAGTATTGTTGGAGCCGTCGGTGAGCAGGATGATGCTCTTCGACTTGGCTTTGCCCTCAACAATGCGGTTGATGCTTGTGGCGAGGCCGTCGCCAATTGCTGTGCCGTCTTCGAGCAGTCCCATCTCAAGGGTGTTTACCGCATTGAGCAGCGAGGTCTTGTCGTTGGTCATAGGCAGGAGCGTGAAACTCTCGCCGGCGAATGCCACCAGACCGATGTTGTCCGACTCGCGTCCTTGGATAAATTCTGCAGCCACGTCCTTGGCAGCGCCGAAACGGTCGGGCTTGAAGTCCTTGGCAAGCATACTCGTCGACATATCGAGCGCAATCACGATGTCTGTTCCCTCGACGCTCGACGTTTCCCATTTGTTGTGGGTCTGCGGACGGCAGAGGATTACTATAAGGCAACCAATGGCAAGGAGTTTGAGCAGAAACAGCACGTGACGGAGCCACACACGGTAACTCGTGCGGAACTTCTTCACCGCTGCTATGGTCGACGTCTGTATTGTAGGGTCAATCTTTCTTAACTTATATACATACCAGAAAATCAGAGGAATATATATAAGAAACAACCAAAATAAATGAGGTCTTGCAAATTCCATATTATTGGTCCTTCAATTTTTTTGATTTCTTGTTTTTCAACTCTTCTTCGGTCGGCTCTGCGGGCTTGTTGCTTTCAACAAACGTAACAGCCGACTGCATAGAGCGTTCGTTTTCGTCGGTCGATGTGCCCATCTTGGCAAACTTCACAAAGTCTGCCGTTTCAAGCAGATATTGCAGATGGTCGGCATCCTTCAACTCTCCGTTGCTCTCAACGGCATCCATAATCTGCGACGAGGTCATCTCCATCGCGCCGATGCCATACTGACGCCAGATGTAGCGGCGCACAATGTCGGTGAGGCGAGAGTAGTAGCCTTTGGCATCGCCCTGCGCCAATGGGTTGGTCTTGCGCAGTGCATCGAAGGCTTCTTGTGCCTCTTCGTAGGGCGGAAGCAGTGGCTTCTGCGCGATGAACGGCAGAATTGGTTTGCCGGCTTTCCAGCGTTGGTACATTATTACGCCTACTGCAATCAGAGCCAGAACAACGATTGCGCCGAGCACCCACCAAAGCCATTTGAGTTGCTCCATGTCGGGGAGAAAATCCCAGAATTTCTTGTCGGGCTGGGCAACGGTCTTGTATTCGTAGAGGTCCTGCATCTTCGACACGTCAGCCTCCAACACCTTTATCGACACGGTGTTGCCAGTTACTGTATCGTTGCCGACAACGTATTTCAGACCAGGGAGCACAAACACGCCTGGGCTGAACGGCTGGATGGGAATTTCGTAGGTTTCCTGTGTGCGGCCATTGCCCACGTCAGCCTTTGTGACCTTGCGCTCGCCAACGATGTCGATGTCGTTCACCAGACTGTCGGCAGGCACAATGAGCCGTCCGGACTGTGCGTTGTCCTTCACCACCGTTACGCGCAACTTCGTTTTGTTGCCCTGCATAATTGTGGTGGAGTCGACGGCTGCTCGCACCACTGTAGGCGCTGCCTTCGCGGAGGCAATGCTGCAGCAGGCTATGGCGATAACCGCTATTTTTGTCAATATCTTCATTGGTTTCTATCTATGTCCTCTTTTCTGAAACAAAGCCATCAATGCCTTGACGTAATCTTCGTCGGTGGCAATGGTTGCATAGTCCACTTTGCTCTTCACGAGCCGGCTGCTGAGTGCCTGTTGGTGCTCATACCACCAGCGCTCGTAGGCATTTCTCACGTTCTTCGAACTGGTGTTTACCCATTTCGTTTCGCCCGTTTCGGCATCCTGCAGTTTTATCAGTCCAATCTTCGGCAACGATGCATCGCGCTTGTCGTAAATCTGCAATGCCGTAAGGTCGTGCTTGCTGCTGCAGATGCTCAGCGCTTGCGAGTAGTCGTGCTCGTCGATGAAGTCCGACATCAGGAATGCTGTGGTGCGCTTCTTCACCGCACCTGTCATAAACTTGAGCGCAGCACCGATGTCGGTGCCGTGGCTTGTCGGCGTGAAGTCAAGAAGTTCGCGGATAATCAGCAAAATGTGCTTTCTGCCTTTTTGTGGCGGGATGTATTTCTCCACTTTGTCGCTGAAAAACACCACGCCCACCTTGTCCTTGTTCTGGATGGCGGAGAAAGCCAATGTCGCTGCAATTTCCGAAATCCGCTCGCGTTTCACCGAGCCGACGGCTCCGAAATTGCCGCTGTCCGAGACGTCGACAAGCAGGAGCACCGTAAGTTCGCGCTCTTCCTCGTAGACCTTTACGAACGGCTTGCTGTTGCGGGCGGTCACGTTCCAGTCGATGTCGCGTATCTCGTCGCCGTATTGGTATTCGCGCACCTCCGAGAATGTCACGCCGCGTCCCTTGAACGCAGAGTGGTATTCTCCCGCAAAGATGTTTTGCGAAAGTCCGCGGGTCTTGATTTCAATCTGCCTGACTTTTCTTAAAAGTTCGTTGGCATCCATATCGCTCTCCGTTTAGATTAAGGAACGATGATTTTGTCAAGAATGTTGCTGATAATCTCGTCGGAACTGATGTTGTTGGCTTCTGCCTCGTAGGTCAATCCGATGCGGTGGCGAAGCACGTCGTGGCAAACGGCACGCACATCTTCCGGAAGTACGTATCCACGGCCTTTGAGGAAGGCGTAGGAGCGCGATGCGAGGGCGAGACCGATTGATGCACGAGGCGAGCCGCCGAAGGCAATCAGGTTGGCAAGGTCGGCAAGACCGCAGTCGGCTGGACGGCGGGTAGCGTTGACGATGTCAACGATGTATTGGTTAATCTTGTCGTCGATGTAGATTTGCGACACTACGTTTTGTGCGTCGATGATGTCCTGCGGCTTGAGCATTGGGCGCAGTTCGCTCTGCACTGGACGTAGGTTTTGGCTTACAATCTGCATCTCTTCTTCCTTGGTAGGGTAAGTCACAACGACCTTCAAAAGGAAACGGTCTACTTGAGCCTCTGGCAATGGGTAAGTACCTTCCTGCTCGATAGGGTTCTGTGTAGCCATCACGAGGAATGGGTCGTCGAGTTTGAACGTCTCGCTGCCGATGGTCACCTGTCGTTCCTGCATGGCTTCAAGCAATGCACTCTGCACCTTTGCTGGCGCACGGTTGATTTCGTCGGCAAGCACGAAGTTGGCAAATACCGGACCTTTCTTGATTTGGAAGGTTTCCTTTTGCACGCTGTACATCATTGTACCCACCACGTCGGCTGGCAGAAGGTCGGGAGTGAATTGGATGCGGTTATATTTTGCTTCGACAATCGATGCCAAAGTCTTGATGGCTAATGTTTTTGCCAAACCAGGCACACCTTCCAAAAGTACGTGTCCGTTCGACAGAAGTGCGATAAGCAAAGAGTCAACCAAATGTTTTTGTCCAACAATGCGTTGGTTCATGCCTTGCTGCACCAGATTTACAACGTTGCTTTTGCTTGCAATCAGATCATTCAATTCTCTGATGTTAACTGTTCCGTTCATATTTCTATGGTTTTTCTGTTGTTTCTTTATTTAGGTATGTGCAAAATTATGCCATAAAGACTATATAGTAGTCCTTTTGGGTGTTAATTAATTGTATTAATGCTTTACAATGTTAAAGGGATATGTTAATTTAACAGAAGCAGAGGTGCTAAATGTTGAAAATCTTCAATATCAGTTCTTCAAACAGGTCATATTCGTTTCTCAGCGAGCCGATTCCCTTGCTGCGTGCGTCAAATTCGCGGATGGCGCTGATTATCGACAGACTTTGCCGTGCATTGTAGTAGCGCATCGCTGTGCGCACGTCGCGCAGTTGGTAGGGGGTCTTCATTCTTAGGGCTTCCATCAGTGCGTGGTCGTCCTTGTTGTTGGAGTAGTAGGCTATCAGCACGTTGGAAAATAGGTTGAATAGGCTTGTGGCTGCCAGCACAGTCGGACCTTTCTTAGGGTTGGCGCGGAAGAATTGCAGAATTTTGTATGAGCGTTCCTTGTCGCGCTTGGCTATGGCGGCTACGAGTTCGAAGGTGTTGTATTCTTTGCTTATACCCACATTCTCCGCCACGGCTTCGGGAGTAATAACCGCACCAACTGGCAGCGTCATCCGCAACTTGTCCACTTCTTTGGCAAGGAGGGCGAGGTCGAAACCGATGTGCTCGATGAGCATTGCCCGCGCCCGCGGGTCAAGATTGCAGCCTACGGTGCCAGCATATTCGGTCAGCGCGCGGTCGATGTTGTAGTCGCGCAGGGCTGGTGACTCAAACACTACGCCTCCGTGCTGCACAATGGCCTTGGTTAGCGCAGCGGCTTTGAGGGATGAGCCTTTGTGGCAAACCACAAGCACGGTCGACGACGTGGGCAACAGTGCATACTGTTGCAACTGGTCCCAGTTGAGTTGCTTGCCAGTCTTGGCGGCTTGGGCTTCCTTGAGAATGACCACTTGGCGTTCAGCCATCATCGGGTAGCGACGGCATGCAAGGATCACGTCTGCCATGGTGCAGTCGGCACCATAGAAGGTAGTGAGGTTAAAGTCGCGCTCGTCGTCGGTTAGTGCGTTTTTGAGCACCATGTCGGCGATGCGGTCAATGTAGAATGCCTCTTCGCCCATAAGAAGATAGATGGGGGCAAACTGCTTTTTTCGTATGTTGGTTTCAATTTGTTGGCGTGTTGGTCCTGCGGTTTTAGCCATAATATTTGTCTATGTAGAAATAACGGAGTAAATTTACATAAAATCTATCAACCGACGGACTTTATGCCTAAACAAAATTTGGAAAACGAGTTGCTCAGGACGCGTATTGTGGACGGTAAGCAGGAGATTTTTGACTGCTTGCGGTCGAAATTCGTTGCGTTCACGCCCGAGGAGGGTGTGCGCCAGTCGTTTGTGCGCTATCTGATTGACGGCAAAGGCTATCCTGCAGGACTGATGGGCAACGAGGTGGCTGTAAACCAGAACGGAAGGGAGCGGCGGTGCGACACCGTTGTGTTCGACCGTCAGGGCAATCCGCTGATGATTGTGGAGTATAAAGCAGCGTCGGTGGCGATTACGCAGGAGGTGTTCAACCAGATTTACCGCTACAACACGGTGCTGAAGGTGCGCTATCTCACTGTGTTCAACGGCAAGCAACTCTATTGCTGCAGAGTAGATTATGAGTCGGGCAAGGTGCAGTTTCTCAAGGATGTGCCGCACTACGACGAATTGTGATTTTAAATTGTAAATGGCAGAAAAATATAAGGTGCGTCTCCTCGGAGACGCACCTTTTTGGTGTAATTAAAAATCGAGTGAAGTAGTACTATTCGTCGTGGTTCTCTTCGGCGTAAGCCTTGAGGAGTTTCTCCTGTACGTCGGAAGGAACGAGTTCGTAGGCAGCAAATTTCATCGTAAACGATGAGCGTCCGCCAGTAATCGAACTGAGGGCGGTAGAGTAGGATGCCATCTCTTTCAACGGAACGCGTGCAGTGATTTTCTCAAAGCCTTTTTCGCTTTCCATACCCATGATGATGGCGCGGCGTCCTTGCAGGTCGCTCATCACGTCGCCCATCTTGTCGGACGGTACCAGTACTTCTACGTCATAAACCGGCTCCAAAATCTTCGGGTTGGCGTTGCGGAACGCTTCGCTAAAGGCGTTGCGACCTGCCAGACGGAAGGAGATTTCGTTGGAGTCAACCGGGTGCATTTTGCCGTCGTAGATGCAGACGCGCACGTCGCGAGCGTAGGAACCCGTAAGCGGACCTTGCTCCATGCGATCCATCAATCCCTTAACGATTGCCGGGATGAAGCGAGCATCAATAGCGCCGCCGACGATGCAGTTGTAGACCACGAGTTTGCCGCCCCATTCCAATGGAATTTCCTGTTTGTCGCGCACGTTCATGCGGAACTCTTGTCCATTGAAGCGATATGTATCTGGTTCAGGCATACCTTCTGTGTAAGGCTCGATTATCAAGTGAACTTCGCCAAACTGACCTGCGCCGCCTGATTGCTTCTTGTGGCGGTAGTCGGCACGTGCAGCCTTGGTGATTGTCTCGCGGTAAGGGATGCGCGGCTCGAAGAAGTTAACAGCAATCTTGTCGTTGTTCTCCAAACGCCATTTGAGTGTGCGCAAGTGGAATTCGCCCTGACCGGAAACGATGGTTTGCTTCAACTCTTTTGACTGCTCTACAATCCATGTCGGGTCTTCGAGGTGCATGCGGTTGAGAGCCTCGTTGAGTTTCTCAGCCTCAGGCTCGTTGACTGGCTTGATGGCGCGCTGGAACTTAGGTGCTGGATATTTGATGAAGTCAAACACGTATTCGCAACCCTTGGCATTGAGGGTGTCGCCAGTGCTCACGTCCTTCATCTTTACCGTTGCACCGATGTCGCCGGCGCAAAGTTGGTCAACGTTAGTGCGGATTTGTCCGCATACGCAATATATCTGTGCGATTCTCTCTTTGTTGCCTGTGCGCATGTTTGTCACGTCGTCGCCTGCTTTGATTTTGCCCGACATCACTTTGAAGTACGACACTTCACCGATGTGCGGCTCTACCGACGTCTTGAACACGAACAAACTTGTTTCGGCTGAGGAATCGGCTGCAATTTCTTCGCCTTTGTTGTCTTTTGGTTTAGGCATGTCGCTTACAAACGGAACCACGTTGCCGAGGAATTCCATCATGCGGCGTACGCCCATATCTTTCAATGCGCTCACGCAGAACACTGGCAGGATGTCGCGGGCAACCAAACCTTTGCGGATGCCTTCGCGCATTTCGTCTTCTGTGAGGCTTCCCTGGTCGAAGAATTTCTCCATCAGGGTCTCATCGTTTTCGGCTGCTGCCTCGATGAGCGTTTTGTTGAGTTCTTTTGCTTTGTCAAGTTCTTCGGCTGGGATGTCGCTGATTGTTGGCACACCGCCTTCAGGTCCCCAAGTGTACATCTTCATCAACAGCACGTCGACCATAGCATTGTAGCCAGAGCCTGGGTTGATTGGATATTGCACGAGCACAACCTTGTTGCCGAACACTTCTTTCATCTGGTTGATTACGTTGTCGAAATCCACCTTGTCGCCGTCAAGTTGGTTGACTGCGAAAATCACTGGTTTCTTGATTTTTTCCGTGGTGCGGAAAATGTTCTGAGTGCCGACTTCAACGCCGTATTGGGCATCGATGAGCAATACGCCCGTGTCGGTTACGTTGAGCGCCGTGATGGCATTGCCGACAAAGTCGTCGCCGCCTGGGCAGTCAATCACATTGAGTTTCTTGTTGAGAAACTCAGCGTAGCATACAGTTGAGAAGACACTGTAGCCATATTCTTTTTCAACTGGGAAATAGTCGCATACAGTGTTTCCGGCATCGATGGTGCCTCTGCGTTTTATAACTCCACACTCGAAAAGCATTGCTTCTGCAAGTGTGGTTTTACCCGATCCCTTACTGCCAATTAAGGCAATGTTCTTAATTTCATTAGTTTCGTAAACTTTCATGTATTAGAGAATAAATGAAGTTAATAATGGAGTTTGTTAAATCGATACGCAATTTAGTACTGATATATGGAAATTCAAAGAATTTATTGTATGTTTGACAACATGTTTTTCTGTTTCTGACCGAAAAATTATATTTTTTAAGAAAATAATGGCTGGAATTTACATTCATATACCTTTCTGCGCGAAGAAATGCATCTATTGCGACTTTTTTTCGGTGGCTATGACTCCCGACAAACGTAGGCGCTACGTTGATGCGCTTTGTTGCGAATATGCTACGCGTCTGCCGGAACTTTGCGGCGAGGATATCAATACATTATATATAGGTGGCGGCACGCCGTCGCTTTTGTCGGTCGACGAAATTCGTTGCATCGTTGAGATGGTCGACTTCGCTGACGGGGCGGAAGTGACCATTGAGGCAAACCCCGACGATGTTACTGCGGATTTTGTCGCTGGCATTAAGGATGCGGGCATCAACCGTGTGAGTATGGGCGTGCAGAGTTTCAATGATGGTGAGTTGCGCTTCCTGCGTCGCCGCCACGACGCGGCGCAGGCTCGCCGTGCCGTCGACTTGCTGCAAAAGGGTGGAATTGGGAATATAAGCATTGACCTTATATATGGCATTCCTGGTCAGACGCTGGAGTCGTGGAGGGCATCGCTCGGCGAGGCGGTGGCCCTCTCGCTGCCGCATCTGTCTGCTTATAGTCTGATGTATGAGGAGGGCACGCAACTCACGCGTTTGCGCGACCGCGGCGATTTTGAGGAGGTTGATGAGGATTTGTCGGTGGCGTTGTTTGATTGCCTTGCTACTACGCTCGATGCCGCTGGCTATGAGCAATATGAAATTTCCAACTTCACCAAGCCTGGGTGGCGCTCGCGCCACAATTCTGCCTACTGGAATTTCACTCCGTATCTCGGACTTGGCGCGGCGGCACACAGTTTCGACGGCAGCACGCGCCGCTACAATCCTTCGTCTTTGCGTCAATACATCAGTCTTGTGGAGGAGCGTGGCACCGCTTTTGAGGAGGAGCGCGAAACCGCCAGTGAACTTTACGACGAATGGGTGATGACTCGTCTGCGCACGCGCGAGGGGATGAACCTCGAAGAACTTGAGCGCCGCTTCGGCAGCGAGCGCCGCAGGTATGCCGAGGGCAATGCCCAACGGCATATTGCTGATGGTGGTCTGGCTGTTGATGGGGCAGTGTTGCGCCTCACACGCCACGGTGTGATGCTTTCTGATATGATTTTCCGCGACCTCTTCGCCAACGACTGATGCGCTGGCTAAACACATAAAAAAAACGGCGAGGGCTGAGCCTTCGCCGTTGTGGTTAGTTGCCGTCCCTGTTAGAATGGGAGGTCGTCGGTGCCTGAACTTTGTGTGAAATCTGGCATCGGTGCTGCCTGTGCTGCTGGCGCTGCGGCAGCAAATGGATCCTGTGCGGCTGGTGCGGCGGCTGGTGCGGCGGCTGTGTTGTCAACCTTGTCGGCTTTCCATCCGCGGATGTTGGTGTACCAACGTCCGTTGTATTCGCGGCTTTCGATGTCGAAACTCAAGCGGATGCGGTCGCCGATTTTAATCCATGCGAATTGGTCGGCGCGCTCACCGAAGAAGTCGAAGTGAACCTTCTTTGGGTAGGTTTCTTCTGTTTCGAGCACGTATTCTTGTTTTTTCCAGGCGTTGCCTGCTGCCGATGTGCCGCTTTGTGGCGGGAGGACAACGATGATTTTGCCTATTACTTCCATTTGTATGTTATGTTTTATTTATTGATTTTCGATATGACAAACTTACGCAATTTTTCTGAATGGGAGGCTATTTATTGCCGGATATTTTTTCGCTGGGCTACTTGCTAAGCATGTTGAAAAATTCCTGGCGGTATTCAATTTGCTCAAATAGTCCGCTGTATTCAATTGCTTGTGTTTCAGATTCTTCTTTCTGCACTCCGCGCATACGCATGCACATGTGGCTTGCTTCTGAAAATACGATTACGCCTTTGGCAGAGAGCGTCTTGGTGAGGAGTTCGCAGATTTGGCGTGTCATGCGTTCCTGCACCTGCAGACGGCGTGCAAACACGTCGACGGCCCGGGCAATCTTGCTGAGCCCCACAATTTTGCCGTCGGGGATGTAGCCGATGCTCACCTTGCCGAAGAAGGGGAGGATGTGGTGCTCGCAGAGTGAATAGAACTCGATGTCTTTGACGATGACAATGCGTGAACCTTCATGGGCAAAGATAGCCGACTTCACGATTTTTTCCGGATCCTTGCGGTAGCCGGAGGAGAGAAATGCCATTGCTTTGGCTGCGCGCATAGGTGTTTTCACCAGCCCTTCGCGCGTGGTGTCTTCGCCAAGCAATTCGAGGATGGCTTTGTAGTGCTCTGCTATTTTGTCGATTTTCTCGATTTCTAATCCGTCAAGTTCTTTAATCTTGTCCATTCAAAAATGCTTCGTTTATTCGTAAACTTTGACCCTGTCTCTAACCACTCGCATATCGCCTGCCAACGACGGAAATTTGCTCTTCAGAGCATTCATCGCCGAGCGTGCAGCCTCCTGAGTGGTGAAGTCGCCCACGCGCAAGCGCCAGTAGGGGGCTTTGTAGGCGAGGTAGAGGCCGTAGTGTGGAAATTGGACCTTGATTTGCGACGCTATGCTCTGTGCCTTCGACTTGGCTACGCGTTGGTTGTTGTCGGAGTAGACCTGCACGCGGTAGCCTGCACGGTGCACCACCTGCTTGTGCTGCGCCGTTGTGCCCGAGGTGGTCGTTTCTGTAGTCAGCGGCTGGCGGCCTACGGTGGTAGTGTCGACCACGGCAAGTGCCTCAACGTCGTTGCTGCAGTTGATGGTTACGCTACCGTTGGATTTCACGCGTATGGAGTCGGCAATGGAGCGCACTTTGTGGTGCTCGGGGCTTGCCGATGCCGATGACATCGCAGTGGCGATGAAGGCTGCGGCGATGAGCGGTGCTATGTGTCGAATGTCCATTTGTCTAATAAAATAAATAGACTGCAAATGTAGTGATTTTTCACCACATTTGCAGTCCAATGTGTTGTGGAAATTATATCCGCAGATTAAAATGCGTCAACAATGCCCATGAAGTCTTCAGCCTTCAATGCAGCGCCACCGATAAGACCGCCGTCTACATTGACCTTTGAGAAGATTTCTTTTGCGTTTGATGGCTTGCAACTACCGCCGTAGAGGATAGAGATTTCTTCAGCAACTTCCTTGCCGTATTTGTCAGCGATAGTCTTGCGGATGAATGCGTGAATCTCTTCTGCTTGGTCGGCAGTGGCAGTCTTGCCTGTACCGATAGCCCATACTGGCTCGTAGGCGAGAATCAATTTCTTGAAGTCGTCGGCAGAAAGGTGGAACAATGCGTCCTCAACTTGTTTCTTAACAACGTCAAAGTATGTGCCGTTCTCTCTTTCTTCGAGCACCTCACCGATGCAGAAGATAGGAGTTAAGCCGTTTTCAAAAGCCAAGGCAACTTTCTCCTTCAATGTCTCTGAAGTCTCGCCGTAGTATTGACGACGCTCAGAGTGACCGAGGATAACGTATTTCGCACCTGTTGAAGCAACCATAGCACCGCTTACTTCGCCAGTGAAAGCACCCTTAGCCTTGTCAGCGCAGTTTTCAGCACCGAGACCGAGTTTGCTGTCGTCAATCACTGCCTTTACAGAAGCCAAGTGAGTGAAAGGCACGCAGATGATTACGTCGCAGTTTGGTGTGCGACCTTTGAGTGCGTCGTTTACTTCAGTTGCGAGTTTAACACCCTCTTGGAGAGTGGTGTTCATTTTCCAGTTACCTGCTACAATGTTTTTTCTCATCTTTTTGATATTTAGAATTTGTATATTTCTTTTCGCACCGCAAAGTTACGCCATTATTTCGGTTTTTCCTTGCTCTCTAGTCCTAATTTCGTTTTGAAACTTTTAAAAATCCTTATCTTCGGCATCCTCTTTCTTGTGGTGGAGTTTGTGCTGAAGGTGGATGAATTTCACCACGAGCGGCGTGCGGTTGATTATGAGCAGAATACCCATGGCTATGACGAGCAGCCACTGCATGGAGAAGAGTATTTCCTCGGGGGTGTCTGCCTCGTTAATCCATACGTTGAAGTCGATGCGCTTGCCTTTCACTGCCGTGTCGAACTCGGAATAGAAGTCGACGAATGTCGTTTTGTAACGGATCACGCCGTCCTTGATGATGACTATTGCCGGATTGCCGCGGGCAATCTGCTTGAGTTGGCTGTCGTCCATAAGATATACGGGGTAGTCGGCCATCGAGATTGTGCGCCATTCGTCGATGGCTTGCTGGTCGGAACCCGTGAGGCATATCATTTGGGTGTCGTTGTCGGCGGCAAGGTCGTTGAGGTCGTTGAGGCGGAAATTGGTCAGCGCATTGATTTCGCTGATGTCGGGAATGAGCACCAGCAGGGTGATGCCTTGCGGATAGATGAGGTTTTCCACCACACTCTCGTCGCTGTCGTAGGCGGTGATGGGCTCAATCTCCTGATGTGATGCAGGTTTCTCCACCTCGCGGCGGTCAACAAACGTCCACGACGTGTCGGGGAGGTTGTGTACGTTAAACTCCTTTGTTTCGTCACCTTTCTGGTAGATAAACACGAAATCGTCGTCCGACTCATTTTCGGCTTCGGCAGTAAGGTTGGTGCCTATTTTGTATGGGCGGTAGTCCTGCAAAGGTTGTATTCTGTAGCCAGCAAACAGTATCGGCACGATAAACACCGTGGGAAGCACGACTGTGAGCCACTGCACGGCAGGACCGTAGAGGCTGCGCAGGCGCTTGTTGCGGACGAGCAGGTAGGCGAGACCTATGGTGAGTGCGAGGTTTTTAAGGAATGTGGCTTTGTTGCTTATCACCCATGCGTCGCCAAAGCAACCGCAGTCGGGCACGGGGTCGGCAATCATAATCCATGCCGACAATGGTAGCATAAAC
Source organism: Eubacterium sp. CAG:180 (assembly GCA_963590405.1). GTDB lineage: Bacteria > Bacteroidota > Bacteroidia > Bacteroidales > Muribaculaceae > Limisoma. Next base: position 18,502 of record CAVAPE010000007.1, read on the forward strand.
ACCATGCACGCAAGCAATGCAATCACCGTGACTCTTCGGAACGAGCCGATGATAAGCATCGCTCCAGCAAGAAATTCGAAGATGGGCAGCGCCACGGAGAAGATGCCGCTGAAGGGCATCGCCCACATCCAGCCCAGAGCCTCGATGTAGTCGTCAATCTTGTAGCCTACGCCCCAGATGTCGATGGCTTTTACAAATCCTGAATACACAAACGTGCCTCCGATGGCAATGCGCAGCAGTGCCACAAGGGTCTTAATGAGCGCTTTCTTCCAGCGGGGCTCGGTTGCAGGATTATTTGCCATAACTCAATTTGATGAGGGCAAACAGGGCATAGTTCACCATATCCATATAGTTGGCGTCGATGCCCTCAGAGATGATTGTCTTCCCGTTGTGGTCTTCAATCTGCTTGGTGCGCTGCAGTTTCGACAGAATCATGTCGGTGTACGAACTGATGCGCATCAGTCGCCACGCCTCGTCGTAGTCGTGGTTTTTGGCAAGCATCAAGTCGGTTGTTTGCTTGATGAACTTGTCGTAGAGAGCCAACGCCTCTTCAGCCGTGATGTCCACCTTGTCGGCAGCACCGAGCGAGAGTTGGATAAGTCCGACGATGCCATAGTTGACAATGCCCACAAACTCGGGTTGTATGCCCTCGTTGACCATCGCCTCGCCCTTGGTTTCGAGCGAGCGAATGCGTGAGGCTTTGATGAGAATTTGGTCGGTGAGCGACGACGGACGCAGTATGCGCCATGACGCGCCGTAGTCCTTTAGTTTCTTTTCGAATATCCCGCGGCAGTCGGCAATGGCTGCGGCAAACTCCTTTTCGGTATTGTGGGTCTCTGTCATTGTGGAGTGTTTTTTAATTCTTTATTGATGCTTTCGATGTAGTCGAGTATTTCCTCGCGTCCGCGGAAGTCGGAACTCGACGTGACAAACACTGGCGGCAACTCTTCCCATAGTTCGGCAAGTTTCGCCTTGTAGTCGCCAACCATCTTCTTGCCAGCCACCGGTCCCAGTTTGTCGGCTTTCGTAAACACGATGCTGAACGGTATGCCGTTCTCGCCGAGCCAGTTGATGAACTCCATATCGATGGCCTGCGGCTTGTGGCGGATGTCGACAAGCACAAACAGGTTGGTCATCTGGTGGCGGTGGAGCACGTAGGAGTCAATCATCTTTTTGAGTTTCTCGCGAGCATCCTTGCCGCGGCGCGCATAGCCGTAGCCGGGGAGGTCGACAATATACCAACTGTCGTTGATGAGGAAATGGTTGATAAGCATCGTCTTTCCAGGGGTCGACGACGTCATAGCCAGTCCCTTGCGACCAGTGAGCATATTGATGAGCGATGATTTGCCAACGTTGGAGCGTCCGATAAACGCATATTCCGGGAGGTTGTCCTCAGGGCACTTGCGCACATCGGCGTTGCTGATTACAAATTTAGCGTCCTTTATTATCATTAATGAGCGTTTTTTTTGTTTTGCATCGTGTATCTTTTGCAAAAATAGCAATTTTGGCGCTTATATTCACCGCCCCCGCCTAAAAATCACCGCCCTCGCACCAAGTTGCGTTTGAAACGATTGCTTATAGGTCAGTTTCAGCAATTATGTGTTTGTGAATTTTTAGACCGCAATTGTAACCTTAACCTAAAAAACAGCAAAAAATGGAACAGAAAAACAAGAAAAAGTTAGTTTGCTGTTCCATTTTTAGCTATCTTTGCATAAAATAGGCTGCGACTTGGCAATTGAGGTATGCTTCATCGCTCTCGCATAACATTGCAATTGTGATACTGGACTTAGAACATATTGGCAACATACCAGTCAGCACTTCGGTTATAGCTTCTTTATTTGCTAACATCGAGGCTGGAAATCAGAAAGTGCGCAATCTTGAGTTGGCAAATAAGATTATCCGGCTCAAGAAGGGGCTTTATGTGGTATCTCCAAATGTGTCCCGGGTGGCACTCTCTACGGAATTGATTGCCAATCATCTATATGCTCCATCGTATGTGTCAATGCAGACAGCCTTGCGTTATTATGGTTTAATTCCAGAGGCAGTTTACATGACCCAGTCAATGACACTGAAGCATTCTCGCAGGTTTGACACTCCAGTAGGTCGTTTTGAATATAAGAATATGTCGAGGAAGGCGTTCTCTATTGGCGTTACAAGCGTTGAAATGCAGAACTATGCCTTTTTGATTGCAACACCCGAAAAGGCACTTTGTGACTTGATTGCAAATTCACCTAAGGTCAATTTGCGCTATTTGAAGGATGTTGAGGCTTATTTGGAAGATGACATCCGAATGGATGTGGAAGATTTTAAGAATATGGACATAAGTATATTTGAGCGGTATGCTCAAGTTGGCAAAAAGTCTAAATCCATAGAAATTCTTATTAAGTATTTAAGAAAATGAGCACAAACGAAATATTCAATCAAATGCTTTCGGGCTATGACTTGTCGACAGAGCAGCAAAAGCGTAATGCTATCTTCGAGGTCAACCAGCAGATTATCCTCGCTGGCCTTTACAATGGGGGATTTTTCAACGAGGCTGCTTTCTATGGTGGGACATGTCTGCGCATATTCCATGGATTGCAGCGCTTCTCCGAGGATATGGATTTTTCTCTTCTTGCACCGAAGGAGAGTTTTGATTTTTCGCAATACTTTCAGCCTATCATTGATCAATTTGCGATGGTGGGCAGAGAGGTTGAAATCAGAAAGAAGGACAAGAAGAATTTCGGCAAGGTGGAGTCAGCTTTTCTTAAAGATAATACTGATGTTTATGACATTACATTTCAGACGGAGAAATCTGTTAAGATAAAAATAGAAGTAGATACTCAACCTCCATTGAAATTCAAAACAGAACAGAAACTGCTTCTTCTTCCTCAGTCATTTATGACAAGGTGTTTTACATTGCCTAATCTTTTTGCCGGAAAGATGCATGCCTTGGTATATCGTGCTTGGAAAAACAGAGTAAAGGGGCGCGACTGGTATGACTTCGAATGGTATGTTCGTCGAAATGTTCCTCTTGATTTTTCACATTTGTGTGAACGCGCATTGCAGTTTAATCAGGAAGAACTCAACAAGGAAACTTTTTTGCAAAAACTGAACGAACGGCTTGCCACTGCCGATATTAATCAAGTAAAGGCGGATGTGTTGCCTTTTGTACGAAATCCGAAAGAGATGGATATTTGGTCAAATGACTATTTTATGCAGTTGGCAAAAATGATTAGATTCAAATAATGACATTTACAAGAAGCCAGATACGGTTAAAAGAAAGTGGCATACGGTATTAGCACCAGCGAAAAAATTATCGGAAAAAATCGGCAATAAAATGAGGGGGGCTCTGCAAAGATTTTGTAACTTTGCAGAGAAGAACGACAGCAATGGAACAGACGAAGCAATATACAGTCTATGTCCAGCGGCGCTCCCAACAATCGGACGCCGATGTCTTGCTGTTGTCAATGATATGAAGCCAGTCAGCACAAAGTGTGCGGATTGGCTGTTTTTTTATTTGAGCGAGTAAACACTTACAAAGTAAAAAGCAAAACATATATGGAACACGAAAGTCTTGTGTCGATTTCCGATTTCTCCAAAGAGGAGATGCTGGATTTGCTCGAGGATATGAAATTCTTCGAAGCCAACCCAAACCGGAAACTTCTTGACGGAAAGGTTGTGGCGACTCTCTTCTTTGAGCCGTCGACGCGCACGCGCTTGAGTTTTGAAACAGCAGTCAACCGCCTTGGCGGCCGTGTGATCGGTTTCTCGGATGCCGCCACGTCGAGTTCGTCGAAGGGCGAAACGCTGAAGGACACCATAATGATGGTCAACAACTACGTAGACCTTATCATTATGCGCCACTATCTTGAGGGCGCAGCACGCTATGCTTCGGAGGTATCGCGAGTGCCTATCATCAACGCTGGCGACGGCGCCAACCAGCATCCGTCGCAAACCATGCTCGACCTCTATTCCATCTACAAGACGCAGGGTACGCTCCGCGACCTTACCATTACGATGGTTGGCGACCTGAAGTACGGCCGCACGGTGCACTCGCTGCTCATGGCTATGTCGTATTTCAACCCTACGTTCAATTTCGTGGCATGCAACGAACTGCAGATGCCGCAGGAATACAAAGACTTCTGCGACCAGCACGGCATCCGCTACCGCGAAACGCGCGAGTTCTCGCCCGAGGTAATCAATGCAAGCGACATTATATACATGACCCGCGTGCAGCGCGAGCGCTTCTCCGACCTCGAAGAGTATGAGCGCGTGAAAAACCTCTACAATCTCCACAACTCGATGCTCGACGACAGTAAGCCCACGGTGCGCATCCTGCATCCGCTGCCACGCGTCGGCGAGATTTCGCAGGACGTCGACGACAATCCGAAAGCCTACTATTTCCAGCAGGCGCAGAACGGTCTTTATGCCCGTCAGGCAATTATTTGCAAGGTTTTAGGTATTAATGTAAAGGAATTAAGAGAAAATGAACGATAACAGCAAACTTGCCGTTGCAGCCCTGAAAAACGGCACAGTGATTGACCATATCCCATCGCACCTCGTGTTTAAGGTGGCACAACTGCTCGACTTGGAGAACGTTGACGGTAGCGTGACAATCGGCTACAACCTCGACAGCAAGAAACTCGGGAAAAAGGGCATTCTGAAGGTCGCTGGCGTTACGTTCCCAGTGGAGACGCTCAACCGTCTGGCTCTCGTTGCCCCTAATGTGAACGTCAACATCATCGAGGACTACAAGGTGGTAAACAAATTCAAGGTGACTCTCGGCGAAGACGTCGTAGACATAGTGAAATGCACCAACCCTAAGTGCATCACCAACAACGAGCCGATGCGCACACGCTTCCACATCATCGACAAGGACAATGTGGTGATAAAGTGCCACTACTGCGAGCGTATGATTGAAAAAGACGACATAGTACTCAAATAAAAACACCATCACAGCAACCATGACAAAAAAAGTTTGGCGACCGGGCACAATGATCTATCCATTGCCGGCAATCCTCGTGGGTTGCGGCAACTCGCCCGAAAACTATAACCTTATCACCGTGGCGTGGGTAGGGACAATATGCTCCGACCCGGCGATGTGCTACATCTCGGTGCGTCCGGAGCGCCATAGCCATGCGCTCATCAAGGAGAACATGGAGTTTACGCTCAACCTTACCAGCCGCAGCATGGCTCGCGCCACCGACTGGTGCGGCGTGCGCTCGGGTAGGGATTATAACAAATTCGCTGAAACGGGGCTTACCCCAGTGCGCGGCACTATGGTGGCTGCGCCTTACATCGAAGAAGCGCCTTTGTCGATTGAATGCCGCGTGAAGGAAATCCTTCCGCTCGGTAGCCACGATATGTTCATCTCCGAGGTGCTCTGCACTCTCGCCGACGAGCGTTTCATCAACCCCGAAACGGGCGCATTCGATATGCAAGCCGCCGACCTTATGGCTTATGCCCATGGCAACTACTACGGACTTGGCGACAAGATTGGCAAGTTCGGCTGGTCCGTACAGAAAAAGAAATAATTTACAACCAATATAAAACAGATTATGAAGCGAGACGATTTGATTTTCGACATTATCGAGCGCGAACATCAGCGCCAACAGAAAGGCATCGAACTGATTGCCTCTGAAAACTTTGTGAGTGACCAAGTGATGCAGGCTATGGGGTCGTGCCTCACCAATAAATATGCCGAAGGCTATCCCGGCCATCGCTACTATGGCGGTTGCCAAGTGGTAGACGAGTCGGAAACTCTTGCCATTGAGCGCGTGAAGAAAATCTTCGGTGCCGAATATGCCAACGTTCAGCCTCACTCAGGTGCGCAGGCCAATATGGCAGTGTTTATGGCAACAATGCAGCCGGGCGACAAATTCCTCGGTCTGAACCTGTCGCACGGCGGTCACCTTAGCCATGGTTCACCAGTTAATTTCTCTGGTCTGATGTTCCAGGCTCTTGAATACGGTGTGAAAGAGGACACTGGCCTTGTAGACTACGACATGATGGAAGAGGTGGCTCTCCGCGAGCGCCCAAAACTGATTATCGGTGGCGCAAGTGCCTATTCCCGTGAATGGGACTATGCCCGTATGCGCAAAATCGCCGACGAGATTGGCGCACTCCTGATGATTGACATGGCGCACCCGGCAGGTCTTATCGCCGCTGGCTTGCTCGACAACCCATTGAAATATGCCCATATCGTTACATCAACCACCCACAAGACCCTTCGTGGTCCGCGTGGCGGCTTGATTCTCCTCGGTAAGGACTTCGAAAATCCTTGGGGCAAGAAAACGCCTAAGGGTGTAGTCAAAAAGATGTCCGCACTTCTCGATTCAGCAGTGTTCCCAGGTGTGCAAGGCGGACCGCTTGAGCATGTCATCGCTGCCAAGGCAGTTGCCTTCGGTGAGGCGTTGCAGCCAGAATACAAGGACTACCAGATGCAAGTCAAGAAAAATGCCAAAGCAATGGCGGATGCTCTTCTTGCAAAGGGCTACAAGATTGTAAGCGGCGGCACAGACAACCACTGCATCCTTGTTGACCTCCGCACCCGCTTCCCAGAACTCACTGGTAAGATTGCCGAGAAGGTGCTTGTCGATGCCGACATCACTGCCAACAAGAATATGGTGCCGTTCGACACCCGTTCACCGTTCCAGACTTCGGGTATTCGTCTTGGCTCGGCTGCCATCACAACGCGTGGCGTGAAAGAGCCGTTGATGGGCGAAATCGTTGAGATGATTGACACTGTGCTCAGTCACTATGAAGACGAGGCAGTAGTGCGCAGCGTCCGCGAAAAGGTTAATTCAATTATGGCAAACTATCCGATGTTTGCTTATTGATTGCCCTTGCAGCAACAATAAAACAAAATGGCATCAGAAACGCCCCGCGTCGTCTGATGCCATTTTTTATACAATCGGAAATTTTGGTAATGAAAAAAGGAATTTGTATATCAGAGAGATGCATAATTGTCTATATATTTGCAGATGTAAAACCATATTGATATGTTACGCAAAGTTAGACTGACCCTTGCTGTCATCTTTTATAGCCTGATAACGCTGCTGTTCCTCGATTTCACGGGGGCGCTGCACCATTGGCTCGGATGGCTTGCAAAAATCCAATTTCTGCCCGCATTGCTTGCATTGAATGTAGGTGTTGTGGTGGCATTGTTGCTGATAACGTTTGTGTTCGGCAGAATCTATTGTTCTGTAATATGCCCGTTGGGCGTGATGCAGGACGTCGTTTCGTGGTTCAGTAGCCGACGGAAAAAGAAGAAATACCGTTTCTCCTATTCGCCGGCAAAAAGTTGGCTGCGCTATGGCGTGCTTGTCCTGTTTGTGGCTGCAATGCTTGCTGGTGCAACGGGAGTGGCTGCCATCATTGCTCCATATAGCGCATACGGACGCATCGCCCAGTCGCTGTTCCAGCCAGTCTATATGCTGGTAAACAACGGACTGGCTTATCTTGCCGAAAGGGTCGACAGTTATGCGTTCTATAGCGTGGATGTGTGGATGCGTAGCGGATTGGTGCTCGCGGTGTCGGCAGCGACATTTGTCGTACTTGCCGTGCTTGCTTGGCGCAACGGTCGCACATATTGCAACACCATCTGTCCAGTGGGCACGGTGCTCAGTTTTGTGGCACGTTTCTCGCTGCTGAAAGTAAGGGTCGACGCAAGCAAGTGCAACAGTTGCGGACTGTGTGCTCGCAGTTGCAAATCATCGTGCATAGACTATAAAAATCATAAGGTCGACTACTCCCGTTGTGTGGCTTGCGGCAACTGCCTCGGTCAGTGCCGCCGTAGCGCATTGAGTTACGGATGGAAGAAAGCGGAGGGCAAATCTGAGGCAAAGGTCGACGAGTCGCGCCGCGCATTTGTAGTGGGAGCGGTAGCCGTGGCTGCCACCTCGGCGATGGCGCAGAGCAAGAAAAAGATCGACGGCGGACTGGCGGTGATTGAGGACAAGAAGGCGGTGGAACGCGCCACGCCTTTGACCCCTCCAGGGTCGGTTTCGGCGCGCAACATGCAGCAACATTGCACCGCCTGCCAACTCTGTGTGTCGGAATGCCCCAACGGAGTGCTCCGTGCATCGACTGGCTTGGCTACCTTCATGCAGCCTACAATGTCGTACGAGCACGGCTATTGCCGCCCCGAGTGCACCCGTTGCAGCATGGTTTGCCCAGCAGGAGCAATCAAGCCTATTGACGTGGCTGACAAATCATCGATACAGATTGGCCATGCCGTTTGGGTGAAGAAAAACTGCGTACCTATGACCGACGGCATTGAGTGCGGCAACTGCGCACGCCATTGCCCAGTGGGCGCAATCACTATGGTGCCGTCGATACCTGGCGACGAAGAGTCGGCAAAGGTGCCGGCAGTCAACACTGAGCGTTGCATTGGCTGCGGAGCGTGCGAAAACCTTTGTCCTGCACGCCCGTTCAGCGCCATCTATGTGGAAGGACACGAAGTGCATCGCAGAGTTTAACCGTTAAAAGTACTACAGAAATGAGCAAGAATATTGACCGTCGCGATTTTTTGAAGGTGCTCGGTGGCGGAGCATTGGCAACAGCCGCCGTGGCAACGTCGTGTGTGACCAAAAGTAAGGAAGAAAACTCCACTCAAGAGCCGCCGAAAGGCAAAATGACCTACCGCACCAACCCCAAGACGAAGGACAAAGTGTCGATACTCGGCTATGGCATGATGCGACTGCCAGTAGTGGGCGGAGAGTCGGCACGCGAAAACAAGGATGCCGACATTGACCAGGAGATGGTCAATCGCCAGATTGACTATGCTCTTGAGCATGGTGTCAACTATATCGACACGTCGCCAGCCTATTGCCGCGGCTTGTCGGAAAGGGCAACGGGCATCGCACTGCATCGCCATCCCCGCGACAGTTATTTCATAGCAACTAAACTGTCGAATTTTGCTCCTGACACATGGTCGCGCGAGGTGTCGAAGGAAATGTTTGAAAACTCGTTGAAGGAATTGCAGGTCGACTATGTCGATTACCTTCTTCTCCACGGCATCGGCATGGGGGAGAACGGAATGCAGGATTTTTATAGCCGCTACATCGACAACGGCATCCTCGACTGGCTTGTGGAACAGCGCGAAAAAGGGCGCATCCGCAACCTCGGATTTTCCTATCATGGCGATATAAAGGTGTTTGACCTCGCACTCCAATGGCACGACGAGGGCAAATACCACTGGGACTTTGCCCAAATCGAACTCAACTACCTTGACTGGCACTATGCCGACGAAATCAATCCGCGCAACACCGATGCCGTTTACCTCTACGGCGAACTCGTGAAGCGAGGTATCCCAGCGGTGATTATGGAACCTCTGCTCGGTGGACGCTTGGCGAAAGTTACCGACCAGATAATGGCAAAGATGAAGGAGCGAGAGCCAGAAAAGAGTGTGGCAAGTTGGGCATTCCGCTTCGCCGGGTCGCAGGAGAACGTGCTCACGGTACTGAGTGGTATGACCTATATGGAAAATCTCCGCGAAAACCTCTGCACCTATTCGCCGCTTGTGCCGCTGACCAAGGAGGAAAACGATTTTCTGATGAAAATCGCTACGGAGTTCTACAATCTCCACACCATTCCTTGCAACGAGTGCAACTATTGTATGCCGTGCCCTTATGGCATAAACATCCCGGCGGTGTTCTCGCACTACAACAAGTGTATTGCCGACGGTGATATGCCTAACAAAGGAGTGCAAGACCCCGACTATCGACGTGCACGCCATGCCTACCTCGTGGGCTACGATCGCCGTGTGCCCAAACTACGTCAGGCAAACCACTGCATCGGGTGCGGTCAGTGCGTTTCGCATTGCCCTCAGCGCATACGCATCCCCGAAGAGATGCAGAAGATTGACCAGTTCACTGAACAACTCAAGCAGAACAAGGCATGACAATAACGGATTTGGCATCGAAACTTCAGGATGGCGGCTATGCCCTCGTGGTGGGCAACGGTAGGGTGGCAACATTTACACGCCCAGGAGTGGCAGACTTGCTTGCTATCCTCAATGACGAGCCAGAGTTGCTTCGCGGTGCTCTGGTAGCCGACAAGGTGGTTGGCAAAGCCGCTGCAGCACTGATGATTGAGGGCGGCGTGCGTGAGGTGTATGCCACTACACTTAGCCAGCAGGCTGCAGCATTGCTCGATGCCTATGGCGTGAAGCACAGTCATGGCGAGATGGTTGACCACATCGTCAACCGCGATGGCACAGGATGGTGCCCTATGGAAATGTGTTGCCGCGACTGCGCAACGCCGCAGGAGTGCCACGCAGCGATTATAAAGAAAATAGCAGAATTAAAAAACAGAAAACAATGATACAGACAGCAACTAATCTCTATCGATACAACTATTCCGAGGCAAGGACTTATTTTGTAGCAACACTCTTTGTGGTCGGCAACATCCTCCTCCCTCAGTTGGCGCATCTCGTTCCGCAAGGCGGATTGGTGTGGCTGCCAATCTATTTCTTCACGCTTGTAGGTGCTTATAAATATGGCTGGAAGGTGGGCCTTCTCACGGCCATTGCCTCGCCGCTTGTCAATTCAGCACTCTTTGGCATGCCTATGCCGCAGGCGCTGCCGGCAATAGTCACCAAGTCGGTGCTGCTGGCTTTGGCTGCTGGTTTTGCGGCATCGCACTTCAAGAAGGTTAGTCTGTTGCTGTTTGCTGCGGTCGTTGTGGCTTATCAGGCTGTCGGCTCGTTGGCTGAATGGGCATTCACTGGAAGTATTGCTGCAGCATTGCAGGACATTAAAATCGGTGTTCCTGGTTTGTTGCTCCAGATTGTCGGCGGCTATCTCGTTGTAAAATATCTCATCAAGAAGTAGTTAGACAAATGCGTATAGGACTGTTTTTAGCGGTTGCCCTCGCCGTTTGCGGGAGCAACAGGGGAGAGGCATCGCCAATTTTAGGCGACAGTGTGCGCGTGAAGACTCTCGACGAGGTGGTGGTGACTGGCACAAACCAGTCGATTGACAAGCGTTTGTTGCCATATAGCGTCGCCGTGGTCAATTCCCGACAGATTGAAGCCACGGGCAAGACGCAACTCCTTTCGGCACTGTCGGGCGAGGTGCCGAGTCTGTTTGTCACGCAGCGCAATGTGTTCGGCTTCGGAGTGAGCAGCGGCGGTAGCGGTGGCATAAAGATTCGCGGCGTCGGCGGCTCGCCGACCAACTCTGTGCTGATGATGGTCGACGGCCAGCCGCAGTTTGCCGGAATTTTCTCGCACCATGTAGCGGATTTCTATGAGGCGGAGTATGTCGACCATGTGGAAGTGCTCCGCGGACCAGCATCGGTAATCTACGGCTCAAATGCTGTCGGCGGCGTGATTAATGTGATAACCAAGACACCTGCCGAGGGCGTGCTCACCACACTCTCGTCGCAGTATGGCTCTTATGGCACATGGCAGTCGTCGCTAACCAATTCGTTTAGCAAAGGTGGCTTCTCCTCCTATGTGGCATTGGGCTATGACCGCACCAACGGCGTGCAGAAGAATTTTGACTTCAATCAGAAGAGCGCCTACGCCAAACTTGGCTACCGCTTTTCGCAGAAATGGCGCATGGCTGCCGACTATTCCATTGTCAATTTCGTGGGCAACGATCCTGTATATGCCCGTCTGTCGAATCCCGAGTCGACAGACATATATCATCAGAACATCACGCGCGGAGCGGCATCGCTTTCGGCGAGCAACAATTATGAGCATACCAACGGCGTGGTACGTGCATACTACAGTTACGGCAACCATTACATCGACGACCCGCGACATTTTCATGCCCTCGACGATCGTTTTGGCATAACGGCTTATCAGAGTGTCGACTTATGGAAGGGGGCATCGGCATCGGTTGGCTTCGACTTTGATGTCTATGCTGGGCGCATCCCGATGTCGGGCGGCGTGGCTCATCACGACGGCGCAAAGGCTACGATGGCACGGCAGAAGGTGGTGGAATATTCGCCTTATGTGACCCTCTCTCAGCATCTCTTTGCCAACCGCCTCGCCATCGACGGCGGTCTGCGCATGGCAAACAGTGATATGTTTGGCACTCACTGGGTGCCCCAACTTGGCTTAGTGGCAAATCCCAACGAGCATTGGACTGTGAAGGCTTCGCTTGCCAAGGGTTTCCGCAACCCTTCGTTCCGTGAACTCTATCTCTATGCGCCAGCCAATCCCGACTTGAAGCCGGAAAGTATGATGAACTATGAGGTAACGCTCGGATGGCACTGTGGCCGCTTGATTGCGCTTGAACTTACTGGCTATTATAGCAAAGGGTCGGATTTGATTCAGGTGCTGGATATGAAGAACCAGAACACTGGCAGTTTCATAAACAAAGGTATAGAGGTGTCGGCAAAGAGCAACCCTCTTGAAAACCTCGCCGTCCACGCTTCTTACAGTTATCTCTACACCTCGCTCTCCAACCTAACGGCAGCCCCACGCAATCAATATAATGTAGGCGTGTGGTGGCGGATAATCAAAAATCTTGCAGTCGATGCCCGTCTGAATGGCGTGGGCGGACTGTGGGTGGCGCAGGGAGAGCCTCGCCAGAACTATGCTTTGCTTGGCTTGAAGGTGACCTATGAGCCTTGGCGGCACTTGGAACTTTTCGCCAACCTCGACAACATCACCAACAAGCACTATGTGATTAACCGCGGCTACGAGATGCCCGGTTTTACTGCCATGGGTGGCTTTAAATTGAAATTCTGAGACAGATTAGTGCACCGGAACAATTGTTAGTTCGATGCCCATCTCTTCGATGGCCTTCGCTGTGGCAGGCGAGATGCGCGAGTCGGTGATGATGTGGTCCACATCCTTGACGTCGACAATCTTGCTGAAGCCGCGGCGTCCGAACTTCGAAGAGTCGGCGAGCACGATGGTCTTCTGAGCCGTCTGTATCATCACTCGGTTGAGGCTCGCCTCCATCATGTCGGTGGTGGTGATGCCAAACTCAAGGTCGATGCCGTCAACGCCTATAAACAACTTGCTGCAAGAGAAATCGGTCAATGCTCCTTCGGCATATTTGCCCACAACCGACAGACTGCTGTGGCGGAGTATGCCGCCGAGTTCGATGATGTCGATGTTGTGGTCGGTGGCGAGTATGCGCGACACTTCAAGCGATGCCGTAATCACTGTCAAGCGGTCGGTGGCGTGGATGTTGCGAGCCAGTGCGTGGACTGTAGTACCCGATGCAATCAGGATTGAGTCGCGCGGAGTAATCAGTTTGGCTGCTGCGGCACCGATGAGTCGCTTCTCCTCCACGTAGAGCCGCTCCTTTTCGCTTACGTTCTTGTTCTCGCTGTAAGGGTCGATGAGGATGGCTTTGCCGTGGTTGCGGTAAAGTTTCTTTTTCTTCTCAAGTTCTGTCAAGTCCTTTCGTATCGTAACCGATGAAACGTTGAGTTGTTCCGACAAGTCGGTGACCAATAGTGAATCCTGGTTCATCAACAAGTCGAGTATCAATGATTGACGCTCGTCTTTAGTCATTTTCCGAATGCAATTTTCAATGCGTTAATAATGTCTGCAAAATAACGTATTTTATGCTTTTCTGCAAAATTTTTTGTGTGAAAGAGCCTCAAATTTTCGACTTTTTAATGCTTGTTCCGCCTGGTTATTTCGTTGTGAAATGAATTGGGGTGAATATAGTACCTCTATTGCGGAAATTTTTCGTTTAATCGGGTGGTGAAGCATTCAAATCAGCCGAAAAACATGTTATAAAACATAAAAACGAAAATTTGCGCTTTCAAAGCGAAAATTTTTCATCAAAACGGGTGAAAAAATTTCGCAAAAAGTTTCGTGAATAAAAAAATCTATCTAATTTTGCTCCGAAATGAAACCTTAGAGGTTTTGTAACCTAACATTGAGTTTAATTTAGATACTTCGTTAGTAAGATAGACATGGTAAATAAAGAAAACGAATATGACGTCATTGTCATAGGTGGTGGAGCCACAGGCGCTGGCACAGCGAGAGACTGCTCGTTGCGCGGTTTGCGTGTGTTGCTGCTGGAGCGCTTCGACTTGGCTACGGGGGCAACGGGACGCAACCACGGACTGCTGCACAGTGGTGCCCGCTACGCTGTGACCGACAAGGAGTCGGCGTCGGAATGCATCAAGGAGAATATGATTTTGCGCAAGATTGCAAGCCATTGTGTTGAAGAAAACGACGGCTTGTTCATCACGTTGCCTGAGGACGACTTGGCTTATCAGTCCACTTTCGTGGAGTCGTGCAAGGAGGCTGGCATCAACGCGGAGATCATCGACCCTGAATTGGCAAAGCGCATGGAGCCTTCCGTCAACCCGTCGATTGTGGGTGCGGTGAAGGTGCCCGACGGCTCTGTTGACCCGTTCCGCCTTACGCTTGCAAACATCCTCGACGCAAAGTCGCACGGTGCGCATATTCTTGTCTACCATGAAGTGTTGTCGGTTATCAAAGAGCAAAACCGCGTAATCGGTGTTGAGGTCTTTGACCACAAGACGAAAGAAAAGAAAAACTACTACGCTCCGCTGACCATCAATGCAGCCGGTATCTGGGGACACAACATCGCTGCCATGGCTGGCGTGAAGGTGGGGATGTTCCCTGCTAAAGGTTCGTTGCTGATTTTCGGACACCGTGTCAACAATATAGTGCTCAATCGCTGCCGCAAGCCTGCCAATGCCGACATCCTTGTGCCGGGCGACACCATCTGCCTCATCGGTACAACGTCGAGCCGTGTGGGCTTTGACGAAGTGGACGATATGCGCGTCACTCCCGACGAGGTCGACGTGCTCCTCACCGAGGGCGAGAAACTCGCTCCGGCGCTGGCTACCACACGCATCCTCCGCGCTTATGCCGGTGTGCGTCCGTTGGTGGCAAGCGATGATGACCCGTCGGGTCGCAACATTAGCCGCGGTATCGTTCTTCTTGACCACGAGACGCGCGATGGCGTGCCTGGCTTCGCTACAATCACTGGCGGCAAGTTGATGACTTACCGCCTGATGGCAGAATGGGCTGCCGACTTGGCTTGCAAGAAACTCGGCGTGGACAAGCAGTGCGTCACTCGCGAACTCCCTCTGCCGGGCTCGCGTCCATCGGTGACCAAGGAGGTGAAGACGTTCGACATGAGCGTCGCTCAAAAATCAGCCTACCACCGTCACGGCGAACTCGCTGCAAAGATACCGTCGGACAATCCTCACGACAATTCGCTCGTGTGCGAGTGCGAGGATGTGTCGGTAGGAGAGGTTAACTATGCTCTCAACGAACTGCATGTAACCAATATGATTGACCTTCGCCGCCGCACGCGTGTGGGTATGGGTACTTGCCAAGGCGAACTTTGTGCCTGTCGTGCTGCGGGACTTCTCGGCGAGGCACATAACTGCGCCAAGAAGGCTAAAGCCGACCTTGCAATGTTCCTCAACGAGCGTTGGAAAGGTGTCTATCCTGTTGCATGGGGTGATGCCTTGAGAGAGAATGAGTTTACGCAATGGCTCTATGGCGGCGTTTGCGATATGAAACTTAACGAGGAGGTTGAAAAATGAAATTCGATACAGTAATCATAGGCGGCGGTCTCAGCGGATTGGCTTGTGGCATCCGCTTGCAGAAAAAGGGCGTTAAGTGCGCCATCATTTCCGCCGGACAAAGCGCATTGCATTTCTTCTCCGGCTCGTTTGAACTGCTCAACCGTCTGCCCGACGGCACTGCGGTGAGCAATCCTGTCGCTGCGGTAGCGCAACTTGATGCAAACCATCCATACAAAAAACTCGGTGGCGACTTTGAGAAATATGCCGACGAGGCAAAGCAACTGCTTGCCGATAGTGGCGTGGATGTTGAGGGAGAGGCAACAAAGAACCAGTTCCGCCTCACTCCGATGGGCACGATGAAGCCAGCATGGCTCTCGCTTGCCGATTTCAACCGCTACGACAGCCTCGATGCCTTCAAGGGTAAGAAGGTGGTTGTTGCCAACATCGCAGGATTTTTGGATTTCAATATGAAATTCGTGACCGATGCGCTCGAAACAGCGGGCGCTCAGTGCAAGCAGGAACTCATCAACATTGACGAGGTGGAGCGCTTGCGCAAAAGTCCTACAGAGATGCGTGCAACCAACATCGCGCGCGTGCTCGACAAAGAAAACGTACATAATCAGTTATTGACCATACTTAAAAATTACTCTATTGGGGTTGATGTGGTGGTGTTGCCGGCCGTGGTCGGACTGTCTTCCCAGAAACTTGTGAAAGCATTACGGAAAGAAGTGCCTTCTGCAGTTTTGGCGCCGACAATGCCACCTTCGGTGTCAGGGATTCGCACCCAGCAGCAACTGCGCCGCGAGTTTGAGCGCCTCGGGGGCGTGTTTATGCTCGGCGACAGTGTGGTGCGCGGTGAATTTGCAGGCTCGAAGGTCAAGGCGGTCTATACTGTTAATCATGCAGAGAACGGCATCGTTGCCGACAACTATATCCTCACCACTGGCAGTTTCTTTAGCAACGGCCTT
This sequence comes from Eubacterium sp. CAG:180, assembly GCA_963590405.1. GTDB lineage: Bacteria > Bacteroidota > Bacteroidia > Bacteroidales > Muribaculaceae > Limisoma. Next base: position 34,944 of record CAVAPE010000007.1, read on the forward strand.
GTGGCACATTCCGCAGAAGTCGTCGAACCGGTGTTCGGCCTCGACGTGGACTACGACAAGGACCGCGCCAACTGGTGCGATCAGCAGTTCTTCAACAAGCAGAACTACCAGACCTTCGGTGTAGCCACCGACGATAATTTTAGAGTGAAAAAAGATGGCGAAACAGTTGCCAACCTCTATGCTGCGGGCTCAGTGCTCAGCGGATACAATGCACTCTACGAAGGCAGTGGGGCAGGTGTGGCACTTCTTTCAGCCTTGTTTGTTGCCGACAATCTGAAATAATCGTATGGAAAAGATGAATAACTTACAAGATAAAAATATTTCCGCAAACAACTTTGAGCAATGCCTCAAATGTACTGTCTGCACCGTATATTGTCCGGTTGTGCCTGTCAATCCCAACTATCCAGGACCAAAACAGGCGGGCCCCGACGGGGAACGCCTCCGCTTGAAGAGGGGTGAATATTTCGACGAGGCATTGAAATACTGTCTCAACTGCAAACGCTGTGAGGTGGCTTGCCCTTCGAATGTGAAGATTGGCGACATCATCCAATCGGCGCGCATCAAGTACAGCAAGCACCGTCCGAAACTCCGCGACTGGATGCTTGCCAACACCGACCTCGTCGGCTCGATGGCTACGATGGTTGCACCATTGACCAATTTCGCTCTCGGCTTGAAGCCTACGAAGATGATTATGGACAGCGTGCTCAAAATCGACGGACACCGCACATTCCCGAAATATTCGGGCACTAAGTTCGTGACTTGGTTCCACCGCAACGCTGAGGCAAGTCAGGATGCCTACAAGAAGCACATCAGTTTCTTCCACGGCTGCTACATCAACTACAACTATCCGCAACTCGGAAAGGACTTTGTCGCCGTCGCTAATGCGTTGGGTTATGGCGTGCATCTGCTCGACGAGGAGAAATGCTGTGGCGTGGCGCTGATTTCCAACGGTGTAATCGACCAAGCACGCAAACAGGCGCAACTTAACACTGCTTCGATACGCAAGTCGGTAAAGGAAGACGGGCGACCAGTGGTGGGCGCATCCTCAACTTGTATCTTCACAATGCGCGACGAGTATCCGCATCTTCTCGGCGTTGACAACTCCGACGTGCGCGACCAGATAAATCTTGCCACACGCTTTGTGCACATGGCAATCGAAAATGGAGCAAAACTGAAATTCCGTGATGATTTTCGTCTGAAAGCGGCTTACCACACTCCGTGCCACATGGAGAAACTCGGTTGGTCGTACTATTCAATTGACTTGCTGCGTAGCATCCCTGGTCTCGAACTCACAGTGCTGCCATCGCAATGCTGCGGCATCGCCGGAACATACGGCTTCAAGAAGGAAAACTATCCTACGTCGCAGGGCATTGGTGCTTCGCTCTTTGAGGAAATTGCCAAGGCAGGTGCCGATGTAGTGGCAACCGACTGCGAGACGTGCAAATGGCAGATTGAGATGTCGACACCTTCCAAGGTGGAGCATCCAATCTCAATCCTCGCCCGCGCTCTCGACCTTGAGGCAACGGCGAAACTCAACAGATAGAGCCTCCCGAAAGGGCTTCATATATATGGTTTGTTTAGGATTGTTATTGGTCGATAGTCGACCTTGTTCACGGCATGGTAATTTTTTTGAAATTTCTCGCAAATTTCGTCGTGAAATTCAAAAGTAATTACTATGTTTGTGGATGAAAAGTAAATGCTTACAAACAGAAAAATAAGTCAAGGTAATTGATGATAATTACGATATATTAATGTGTTTTCATAAGGTTATTTGGAATAGGGCTTATATAAATAATACTGTCGAGAGGAAAGTAGTGATACCCCCTCTCTGAAAAATGAAAAATCCCGGCTTCGTTGTCGGGATTTTCTTTTCCCCGATGACGCGTTTTCGCGGAATTATTGCCGTTGTACGCCAAATTCTACGCTGTTGATTTTCTCAATTCGTGCGTTTGCACTACCTTTGTGTTTTGCAAAACGACAAGACGTAAGAATTGGAGGAATATCTACAGGATTTGAACGAGCAGCAAATGGAGGCTGTGCGCTATGACGGAGGTCCGTCGCTGGTGATTGCTGGCGCTGGGTCTGGCAAGACGCGTGTGCTCACCAACAAGATTGCATATCTTGTTGCCAATGGCTACGACCCACGTCGCATCCTCGCGCTGACGTTTACCAACAAGGCTGCCCGCGAGATGCGCGAGCGTATTGCTGCGCTGATAGGCGAGGATCAGTCGAGGAAACTGTGGATGGGCACGTTCCACTCTATGTTTCTGAAGATACTTCATTTCAATGCCGAACGCATCGGGTTCCGCTCGAATTTCACCATCTACGACACCTCCGACACCAAGTCTGCCATCAAGCAGATTATCAAGGAGATGAACCTCGATGCCAAGGCTTATCCCGTCAACTCTGTCGTTTCTGCAATTTCCCACGCAAAAAATTCACTCTACAGTCCAGCCAACTATCTCGCTGATGCCGACCTGCAAAAGCGCGACAACTATCTCGGACGCCCGATGCTCGGCGAAATCTATCGCCGCTATTGGGAGCGTTGTCGCCACAGCGACGCAATGGATTTTGACGATATACTGTTCTACACCAATATCTTGTTTCGCGACAATCCCGACGTTTTGCAAAAATATCAGGACTTCTTCCAATACATCCTTGTCGACGAGTATCAAGACACCAACTTCTCGCAGCATCTTGTGGTGCAGCAACTGAGTCGCAAAAACCTCAAGGTGTGCGTGGTAGGCGACGATGCGCAGAGCATCTACTCATTCCGCGGTGCTGACATCCAGAACATACTGCGGCTGTCGAAATTCTATCCTGGGCTGAAGACTTTTAAACTTGAGCAGAACTATCGCTCTACGCAGACCATCCTCAACGTGGCTAACAGTCTGATAGAGAAGAACTGCAACCAAATACCCAAGCGTATATTCTCCAAGAATGCGGTGGGCGACAAGGTGCCGGTAATCTCCGCGCTGACCGATTATGAGGAGAGTTTCATCGTGGCAAACCGCATCGTGGAGATGAAGATGCTTGAGGCTGGCAGTTATTCTGATTTCGCAATCCTCTACCGCACCAACGCCCAGTCGCGTTTGCTTGAGGAAACACTGCGCAAGCGCAATGTGCCATACCGCATCTACGGCGGCGTATCGTTCTACCAGCGCAAGGAAATTAAGGACGCATTGTGCTATTTCCGCATGGCAGTCAATCCTAACGACGACGAAGCACTGCGACGCATCATCAACTATCCAGCGCGCGGCATCGGCGACAAGACGGTGCAGAAAGTGCGCCAGTGCGCCACGCAGCAGGGTGTGAGCATGTGGGACGTGCTCAACAACATCAACGGCTTCCGTCTGGACGTAAATTCTGGCGCGGCACGCAAACTCATAGCCTTCAAGGACCTCGTGGCTGAGTACATTGCCAAGGACTTGTCGGCCGCGGACGCTTTCGAGACGGCGCAGACAATCTATGCCACTTCGCGCATCTTGTCGTCGCTTTTCACGGAGAATACGCCAGAAAACATCAGCCGTCAGGAGAACCTCAGCGAACTTCTCAACGCAGTAAAGCAGTTTGTGGAAGAACATAACGAAGCGGGCGACGACCATGTGTCGATGAGCGACTTCCTCTCCGAGGTGTCGCTTGCCACCGACCAGGACAGCGACGACGACAGCACCACGCCGAAGGTTACGCTGATGACGGTGCACGCTGCCAAGGGATTGGAATTTCGTAACGTCATTATCGTCGGCGTGGAGGATGCACTCTTCCCGTCGGTGCATGGGGGAGGGACGCTCTCGGAGATTGAAGAAGAGCGCCGCCTACTGTATGTGGCTATCACCCGTGCGCAGGAGCATTGCGTGATGACCTATGCACAGTCGCGCTACATTAACGGTGTTACGCAGCCTTGCACCAGCAGCCGATTCCTCAAGGATATTGACCCGTCTCTGCTCGACGTGTCGGCAAAAAGAGACTCCTTCGGCTATCAGCCACGCTCCGAGCGTCGTGGTCACACCTCAGACTATTTCTCGCCAAAGACACGCACCTATGTTGTGCCGCGTGAAGAGAAGGCTCCCGAAGGCTTCGTGAAGATGAAAAAGTCCGTCCCTTCGACCGCTGCGCCAGTTAGTGAGGCGTCGGACTATAGAGAAGGTATGCGCATCAACCACGCGCGTTTTGGTCTTGGCACAATCAAGCGCATCGACAACCAGCCGGAACTGAAACTTACTGTAGAGTTCGACAACACTGGCACGAAAGTGCTTCTCGCTAAATTTGCTAAATTAACTATTGTTGAATGACATCACAGATTAAAACACCATATTACCTCGTGCACGAAAGCAAACTTCGGAGAAACCTGGAGTTGATAAGCGACGTAGCCAAACGGTCGGGGGCGAAAATCATCATGGCTTTCAAGGCCAACGCCCTGTGGAAAACCTTTGGCATCATTGGCGAATACTGCACGGCTTCCACCGCCAGTTCGCTCAACGAGATGCGCCTCTCGCTCGACTATCTCGGCAACGACGTGCATGCCTATTGCCCCGTCTACACCGACGATACCATCCGTGAATTTGTAGCAGGGTGCAGCCACATGGTGTTTAACTCTGTAGCGCAATACGAAAAATACCGCTCGCTGGTAGAGGACTACAATGCCAATCACGCCGACAGCCGCGTGAGTTGCGGACTGCGGGTAAATCCAGAATGCTCGGTCATAGAGACTGACATCTATAACCCCTGCAAACCAGGTTCGCGCTTCGGCGTAACCCGTAACGTGCTTGGCGACAAACTGCCACAAGGGCTGGAGGGCTTACATTTTCATTGCCTTTGCGAGTCGACTTCCTACGACCTTGAAAAAGTGCTTGCCGCCTTTGAAGAGCACTTTGGTTGCTTTTTGCCTCAACTGAAATGGGTCAATATGGGAGGCGGACATCTGATGACGCGCGAGGGCTACGATGTGGAGCACCTCGTAAGTCTGCTCAGCGATTTCCGTCGCCGCCATCCCAATCTTGAGGTAATTCTTGAGCCGGGAAGCGCATTTACTTGGCGCACAGGAGAACTGATAACCACCGTGCTTGATGTGGTGGAAAACCAAGGCACAAAGACGGCAATTATCGATGCCTCGTTTGCGTGCCACATGCCCGATTGCCTGGAGATGCCCTACAAGCCTACTATCACCGAGGCACTGCCAGAGCCTACGGAGGGCAAACCCACTTACCGCATCGGCGGCAACTCGTGCCTCAGCGGCGATTTTATCGGCGACTGGAGTTTTGAGAAGCCGTTGAAGGCTGGCGACATACTGACGTTTGAAGACATGAATCACTATACTACGGTCAAAACCCACATGTTCAACGGCATCAGCCATCCGTCGATGGTTTTGCTGCGTGCCGATGGACAGTTGGAGACATTGAGAGAATTTACATACGAAGATTATCGTGACAGAATGGATTGATATGGATGCAACGCTGAATATATACCCTTTGAAGTTTAAGCCAAACCTGAAAACCGTAATTTGGGGCGGCGACAAAATCCGTGAACTCAAGAAGTTGGCGGATGCGCCCGACTCGATTGGCGAAAGTTGGGAACTGACGGGTGTGCCCGGACAGGAGTCTGTGGTGAGCAACGGCGTGTATGCCGGACGCGACATCAAGTCGCTACTCCACGAATATGGGGCGCAACTGGTGGGCGATGCCACCTACGCGAAGCACGGCGACATGTTTCCTATCATGGTGAAATTCATTGATGCGGCTAAGGACTTGTCGATACAGGTGCATCCCAACGACGATTTCGCCCTCCGTCGCCATCAGGGCATAGGCAAAACGGAGTTGTGGTACATCGTCCATGCCGAGCCTAACGCAATCCTCTATTCTGGATTCTCCCACAAGACCGACGAGAATACTTTCCGCCGTCAGATTGAGAGTGGTGATGTGGTGGCTCAACTCAACTGCTTCCATCCGCGCCGCGGCGACATCTTCTATCTTCCTGCTGGACGTGTGCACAGCATCGGCGCTGGCAACTTCATCGTTGAAATCCAGCAATCGAGCGACATCACTTACCGCATCTACGACTTCGACCGCATCGACAAAAACGGCAAAAAGCGCGAACTCCACACCGATTTGGCTCTCGATGCCCTTGACTATGACGAATACGATGACTACAAAGGTCATCTCGAACTTTCCAGCCACGGCTCTGCGCTGATTAAACGCTGCGACAAATTTGAGTCGGAATTGATGCGCTTGGAGCATCCTGTTACCGTTGATGTCAACAAGACCGGCAGTTTCCGCATACTCATCTGCATCACAGGAGAGGTAGAAGTGGGCTGCAGCAATGGCGCAAACGAAACGGTTGCCACCTGCGAAACCGTGCTTCTGCCATACGCCACCGACAAGGTAACCATTAGTCCGCTTGGCGGAAAACCAGCGGAAATCATTTCCGTTGTGGTTGGCTAATGAGTGGAAAAATCCTTCTTTTCAATCCAGAGAACGACCTTGCTCTCGCTGCCGATGTAGACCATTACACCGCGCCGACGTTGGCGCGCAAACTCCGCAGCGATTTGGCTCTATTGCCTATGTGGTTTGCCAGCAACGGTAGTCGCATCATTGCTCCGCCATCGGCAGAAAATAAGGCGTTTATCAAGGAAAATGCATCGAACCTGAAAAATCTCGCCGACGTAGACATCTACAGCGGCGAAGGCCTTGCACCTATGCCGTGGGGATGGAGCCGTGCCGTGCGCAGCGAGTTCCGCCGGATGGGCATCGAAACGGAGGCAGACGACAATCTCCTTGACGATTTGCGGCAGTTGTCAAACCGCAAGACAACAATCTCGATGCTGACCGCGCTCCAACAATGCGGCATCTCCGTGCCGCCAATGCCGAAGATGTGTCAGAAAATTGAAGAAGTGGAAAGGGCAGTAAGCGAATTTGGCGAGGTGGTTCTGAAAATGCCTTGGTCGAGTAGCGGTAGAGGCGTTTGCCGGGCTTCAGCAGCCGAATTTGGGCATTATCGCGACTGGTCGCTTGGCGTGATTCGCCGTCAAGGCTCAATCCTTTGCGAGGCTTACCTCGATAAGGTGCAGGATTTTGCAATGGAATTTTTCGTTGAGCAGGGGAGAGCAGAGTTTTTCGGCTATTCGGTGTTTTTCAACACTCCGCAAATGTCGTATGACCACGCCGTTGTGGCACCGACAGCCACCTTGCGTAGCAAATTATCAGAACTGATTGATGCCGAGGTGCTTGATAGGGTGCAAACGTGCGTAAGTCAGTGCCTTGGGCAACTCTTGCCGAAGGATTATAGCGGATATGTGGGCGTTGACATGATGGCATACCGCAACGCCGACGGAGCGATATGCTTGAACCCTTGCATCGAGGTGAATGTGCGCACCACGATGGGGGTGGTTTCCGCCGCATTGGGCAACAACATTGTGCATCCTGAGAACGAGGCATCAATGAGCATACTCTACCACAAAGACGCAGAAGCCTTGCAGCAGTTTGTCGCCACGCTCCAGCCGCCACGGTTTGCCGATGGGATGCTCTGCGGCGGCACTTTGCTGCTTGCGCCCATCACCGACGGCTCGCGCTATACGGCAACGCTTACAGTTTCCAATTCTTGAGCACTTGATAGAGGCGTTGCACCGGCAGACCCATCACGTTGAAATAACTGCCCGAGATGCTCTCCACGCCGATAAATCCTATCCATTCCTGGATGCCGTAGGCTCCTGCCTTGTCAAACGGACGATAGTTGTCGACATAGAAATTAATCTCTTCGCTGGTCAATTCTGCAAAACAAACCTTTGTCGCCACGGAAAACGATTCTGAGTGTTTGGCCGTTGTTACAGTTACGCCTGTAAACACATGGTGCGTGTTGCCCGACAGACGGCGCAGCATCGCCACTGCCTGGTCGCGGTTGGCAGGTTTGCCAAGCAGCAGTCCGTCGCACACCACCACCGTGTCGGCAGTGATAATCATTTGGTCATCAGTGATATGCTTGCAGTAGGCATCGGCTTTCATCTGCGAGATGTATTCCGCCACATCTTCGGCTTCCAGACCAGTCGGATAGGCCTCGTCGACGTTGGGGCTGCAGCACACTTTAAACTTGATGCCGAGTTTGGCAAGCAATTCTTTGCGCCGTGGCGAGCCACTGGCAAGATAAATGTCGTATTTCTTCAGATTGTCTAACATAATTCATTCGTTTTTTCGTTTTACCATCCAAATGCGTGGCGGTCCTTCATCCAGTCGCCACGGGCGCGGAGCACCTGTTCTATAAGGTCGCGCGCACACCCCATGCCACCAGCGTATGGCGACACGTAGGTAGCCACTTCAAGTATGTCGGCGCAGGCATCGGCAGGAGCAGCCGCCAGTCCGGCGCGCCGCATCACCTCCATATCGGGGATGTCGTCGCCCATGAAAGCCACTTCCTCGTCCTTGAGTCCGTGCAGTGCAAGCCACTCGTCGTAGATGCCGATTTTCACGGCAGCGCCAAGATAGAGATCCTTCACTCCAAGTCCTTCAAAACGCTTCCTCACAGCCTCCGTCTTTCCACCGGTGATAATGGCTACCTGGTAGCCGAGTTTTACCGCCAGTTGCATGGCGTAGCCGTCCTTTATGTTGATTACCCTCATCGGCTCTCCCGACGGATGCAAAGGGATGGACGATGCCGAAAGCACGCCGTCAACGTCGAAGGCAAAAGCGCGGATGCGCGTAAGGTCGTAGTTTATACCGCTCATTGGTTGTATCGTTTTAAGATTGCGTTGGAAACTGTTTCATAAATCTCTCTCGCTTCGCCCGAAAGCAAGGCTTCGTGCTTTGCCAGGATGCCTTTGTCGCCGCGCGCGGCAGGGCCTGTCTGCGACTTCGCTGGAGCGTTGCAGCATGCCTTGCGGAGCGTCTCTTCAAGTAGCGGACGCAACACTTCAAACGGCAGGTTGTTTGCTCGTAGCACCTCGTCAGCGAGAGTGTACATATAGTTGGAGAAATTGCAAGCAAACACTGCCGCTATGTGCATCTGCATACGGATGCGGCTGTCGGCGTGGTAGACCGTCTGCGAAATAGTCGAAGCAAATGCTTCAATCTCCTTTTCCACATCTGCCGACGACCCTTCAACGAATATCGGCACTTCCGCCATCTTAATGTCCACAGTCTTTGAAAACGTCTGCAAGGGGTAGAGCACGCCGTAGCGCGTCATCCTGCTGGCGAAAACCGACTTGTCGACGCTACCGGAAGTGTGTAGCCACAAGCCGCCAAGACACCGTTCCGGCACATTGGCAACTATCTCTGCTATGGCATCGTCCTTAACCGAAACGATGTAGATGTCGGCAACTTCCAAATCCTGAAGATTTGAGGTCGCCTTGCATCCAATTTCGGAAGCCAGATGCGTGGCATTGTCTTTATTGCGGCTGTAGATTTGCACAACCCCCTTGATGGCGCGGGCAAGATGCGTAGCCACATTGCCCGACCCGACGACCACTACTCGTTGCGCCATTGTCCGATGTGAACTTTCTCCCATTGGCATTTTTCTTCCTCAAGCGGCTTGCGCTCCTCGTTTTTGTGCCCGATGGTGATTACGCAAAGCACTCTCATATCTGGAGGGATGTTGAGCAACTCGCGGATGTTGTCCTCCGCTGGCTTGCCCTCCTTGTCGAAGCGTTCGCGCACTTGCACCCAGCAACTGCCAAGACCGAGGTCCTGAGCCTGCATCTGCATGGCAAAAGCGGCAATCGAGGCATCTTCAATCCATGCGTCGCTGTCGTAGGGATTGGCTGTAACAACTATCGCCAGCGAGCATCCAGCAATCGGACGCGCGCCGAAATCCTTGCATTTGCTCATGCGTTCAAGCATCTCCTTGTCGTCGACAGCAACAAACTGCCACGGCATCTTGCCTTTCGACGAAGGCGACACAAGTCCTGCCTGAAGTATGGTCTTTACATCGTCGGCTGCAATCTCCTCATCCGTGTATTTGCGGATGCTGCGGCGGTTGAACAGTAGGTCGTGGAAACTTTTCATAACTGTATCGTTTAGGTATATTCTTATGTAAAGATACAACAAATCTTGACAAAGTCAAAACTGATTGCTATCTTTGCAACAACGAACAAAGGGGTGCCCTTGATGGCTGAGATTATACCCTCCGAACCTGATACAGATAATGCTGGCGCAGGGATTGTGTGACGTTTCTCTTTTTTCATAGGCCTTTTGTTCATAGAAACATTGTGCGCTTATGAAGTATCCAGTAGCATTGACAATAGCAGGCTCCGACTCCTCGGGAGGTGCGGGCATTCAGGCTGACGTGAAAACAATGTCGGCGCTCGGCGTGTTTGCCACTACGGCAATCACGGCTGTCACGGTGCAAAACACTGTCGGTGTCACTGCCGTGCAGGCGATTACTCCCGACGTAGTGGCAGGGCAGATTGATGCGGTATTTTCCGACCTCGGTGTCGATGCTGTGAAAATCGGTATGCTTTTCTCCCGTGAGATTATCGATGCGGTTGCCGACCGTCTGACTTATTGGCATCCGCGATGGGTTGTGCTCGACCCAGTGATGATTTCCACCAGCGGCTGTCCGCTCATCTCGGAAGATGCCGTTGAGGCTTTGACCACACGGCTGCTGCCGTTGGCTTCGGTGCTCACGCCTAACCGTGCCGAGGCACGCAAACTTGCTGGCATAGAAATCGACTCGCCGGAGGCTATGAACGAAGCGGCGAAGCGCATTCTCGCCAAGGGATGCAGGGCGGTGCTGATGAAAGGCGGACATTTCGACGACGAGGCGATGACCGACCGATTGTATGAAGCCGACGGCTCTTGCCACGAGTTCCGCGGCAAGAAAGTCGAGTCGCGCAACACCCACGGCACTGGCTGCACACTCTCGTCGGCCATTGCCGCCCATCTGGCTCTCGGCAACACTTTGCCCGATGCTGTGGCTGGTGCCAAAGCCTACCTTCAGGCAGCGCTTGAAGCAGGTGCTGATGTGACTGTCGGAGGCGGTCACGGCCCAGTAAATCATTTTTTCGACCCTCAAAAACTTAAAACGATATGATTACCGTAAAATTCAACGATGAGCAATTGCAGTTGGCTGACGCTACAACCATCGAGCAACTGCTGAAAGAAAAGAAAATAGATGCAGTAAACATCGCTGTTGCTGTCAACGGACAGATGGTGGCAAAGCCCGACTATCCGTCGCATGCGCTCAACGATGGCGACACAATTCTCGTGATTAAGGCATTTTATGGCGGATAGTCGACGGTTTCGCCTTGTAGCCATTACGCCTGAGCAGACTCTCGACGATGAGGCTGAGCGCATTGCGGCACTCCTTGATGCAGGGTTTGACTATGTGCACATCCGCAAGCCGCAGATGACGGAAGGGCAGGTGCGCAGTTATGTGGCAACGCTCCCAAAGAAATATGTGTCGCGGCTGAAGATGCACTATTTCCCGTCGGTGGCGGCAGACTGCGGTCTCGGTGGACTGCATCTCAATGCGCGGTGCCCGCATGCGCCTGAAGGCTTTGCCGGGGCGTGCTCCCGTTCGTGTCATTCGCTGGTGGAGGTTGCTGAAAACCCGGGCTTGGACTATGTGTTTCTCAGTCCCATCTTCAACAGCATCAGCAAGCAAGGCTATATGGCTAACTTCACCGAGCAGCAGTTGCGCGGCAACGTCGACAGCCACGTGTTTGCCCTTGGCGGAGTCACTGCCGACAAGATTGCGTGGCTCAACGATGTGGGGTTCGGCGGATGCGCCTTTCTGGGCTATCTCTTTGCCGTAGACCGCAAAACTTTCGACCAACGCATTCAACAGATTATTGAACAACGAAACAACTTGAAATAGATTATGCTCCAATTTATCACCAATCCTTCCGACAGGATGACAATTGAAGAGGAAATCCAGCGTGCCTTAGACGGCGGATGCAAATGGGTGCAACTGCGCATGAAGGACGCACCTCGCGAAGAGGTCGTCGCCACTGCCAAGCGCGCCAAGGAAATATGCAAGGCTGCCGAAGACTGCATCCTCGTGATTGACGACTATGTGGACATCGCCAAGGAACTTGAACTCGACGGCGTGCATCTCGGCAAGAACGATATGGACCCTACGGAGGCTCGCGAACTGCTCGGCGGCGATTTTATCATCGGTGCCACCGCCAACACCTTCGACGATGTGCAGGCTCTACGCCATCTCGACATCGACTATATCGGCCTCGGCCCGATGCGTTTCACCACGACGAAGAAGCGTCTAAGCCCAGTGCTCGGGTTGGAGGGCTACCGCGACATCATCTCGAAGATGAAGGCGGCGAGCATCAACCTGCCTGTTGTGGCTATCGGTGGCATCACCTACGACGACATCGAGGATGTGATGGCAACTGGTGTGCGCGGCATTGCCGTGTCGGGAAGCCTCATCAATGCCGACGATATGACTGCCCACACGGCAAAGATGATTGCTCTTTTGGAAAAAATAGTAGAACGACAATATTTAGAATAAAAAATGGACAAATTGACTATTGGCGGAAGAGATTTTTCTTCCCGTCTGTTTGTCGGAACTGGTAAGTTCTCCTCAAACGATGCTATGCTTGAGGCCATCCTGGCTTCGGGCTCTGAAATGATAACCGTGGCAATGAAGCGTCTCGACACGAGCGATGCCGCTTCCGACGACATGCTCAGCCACATCAACCGCGAGCATGTGCAGTTTTTGCCTAACACTTCGGGTGCGCGCAATGCCGATGAGGCGGTGCTCGCAGCACAACTCTCGCGCGAATGTTTCGGCACTAATTTCATCAAACTTGAAATCCACCCAGACCCAAAGTATTTGCTCCCAGACCCAGTGGAGACTTTGAAAGCCACTGAGAAACTGGCAAGCCTCGGCTTCGTGGTTCTTCCTTACATTCAAGCCGACCCTGTGCTCTGCAAACGCCTCGAAGAGGTGGGCACTGCTGCCGTGATGCCTCTCGGCGCTCCGATTGGCACAAACAAGGGTCTCGTTACCCGCGAAATGCTCCGCATCATCATCGACCAGAGCAACGTGCCTGTTGTCGTAGATGCTGGCCTTGGCGCGCCTTCCCACGCTGCTGAAGCGATGGAGATGGGTGCTGATGCCGTACTCGTCAACACTGCCATTGCCGTGGCTAAGAACCCTGTGGAGATGGCGAAGGCGTTTAAACTCGCAACCGAAGCCGGACGTATGGCTTATCTCGCCGGACTTGGCAGCAAATCTGACTACGCTGAGGCGAGCAGCCCTCTCACAGCCTTCCTTAACGACTAATAACCAAAATCAAAACCAAAACCAATAACTATGGAACTAACAGATATCAATGTAAATTCTTATCCGAATTCCGAAAAAATCTATGTAGACGGCACTCTCTTTCCTATCAAGGTGGGTATGCGCCGCATAAATCTTACACCAACGGTGACCATCGTCGACGGCGAAAAGGTGATGACACCCAACGCTCCTGTGGTGGTCAACGACACCAGCGGTGTCTACACCGACCCTAACGTGGAGGTGGACATCAACAAGGGTATTCCGCGCTTGCGCGAACAGTGGATTGAGCAGCGCGGCGACACGGAGATGCAGGACGGCATCTCGTCGGAATATGGCTTGCAGCGTCTTGCCGACCATTCGCTCGACGAAATCCGCTTCAAGCATCTCTACAATCCTCGCAAGGCCAAAGCGGGCAAGGAGATTACTCAAATGGCTTATGCCAAAGCGGGTGTGATAACTGCAGAGATGGAATATGTCGCTATCCGCGAGAACCTTAACAACAAGGAACTCGGCATCGATACTTACATTACTCCTGAGTTTGTGCGTCAGGAAGTGGCTGCCGGTAGGGCTATCATCCCTGCTAATATCAACCACCCAGAGGCTGAGCCGATGATTATCGGCCGTGCTTTCAGTGTGAAACTGAACACCAACATCGGCAACTCTGCGCTCTCTTCGGGCATTAAGGAGGAAGTGGACAAGGCTGTGTGGAGTTGCTATTGGGGTGGCGACACGCTGATGGACCTCTCCACGGGTAAGCACATCCACGAAACCCGTGAATGGATTATCCGCAACTGCCCGGTGCCGATGGGCACAGTGCCTATCTATCAGGCTCTTGAGAAGGTTAATGGCAATGTGAAGAAACTCACGTGGGAGATTTACCGCGACACTCTTCTTGAGCAATGCGAGCAGGGTGTGGACTATTTCACCATCCATGCCGGTGTGCTTCGCGAGCATGCCAAACTTGTGGGCGACCGCCTCACTGGCTGCGTTTCGCGCGGTGGTAGCATCATGACTGAATGGTGTGTGCTCCACAATGAGGAGAGTTTCCTCTACACTCACTTCGACGAAATCTGCGAACTGATTTCAAAATACGATGTTGCCATTTCGCTCGGCGACGGTATGCGTCCAGGTTCTATCCACGATGCCAACGACCGTGCACAGTTCCTCGAACTGGAAGTGCTCGGCGAACTCACCGAAAAGGCTTGGAAGCACAATGTGCAGGTGATTATCGAAGGTCCGGGTCATGTGCCGATGCAGAAAATCAAGGAGAATATGGACAAGCAGATTTCGGCTTGCCACGAGGCTCCGTTCTACACCCTCGGCCCGTTGACCACCGACATCGCGCCTGCCTACGACCACATCACCTCTGCCATCGGTGCAGCGCAGATTGCATGGCTCGGCACGGCAATGATTTGCTATGTCACTCCGAAGGAGCACCTCAGTTTGCCTGACCGTGAGGACGTGCGCAACGGTGTGATTGCCTACAAGATTGCTGCCCATGCTGCCGACTTGGCAAAGGGTCTGCCAGGGGCACAGGTGCGCGACGATGCAATGAGCAAGGCTCGCTTCGAATTCCGCTGGAAGGACCAGTTCAACTTGTCGCTCGACCCTGCCCGCGCCAAGCAGTACTATGTGGAAAGCCGTGGCACGGACGACAAGTTCTGCACGATGTGCGGACCTAACTTCTGTGCTATGCGCATCACGCAAAAGATTTCACAAGAACTTTGTAAAGACTAACAAAAAATAATGTTTTCAGAAGTATTAGAGAAAATAAGTTGGGACGAGACAACCCGGAAAATTGCCTCTAAGACTGACGCCGACGTTGTGAGGGCGCTCGCCAAGGAGCGTCTCGACGTCGACGACTTTATGGCGCTCATTTCGCCGGCGGCTGTGCCGCATCTGGAGGAGATGGCGCGCCTGTCGCAGAAATACACGCAGGAGCGTTTTGGCAAGACCATCAGTATGTACATTCCTTTGTATCTGAGCAATGCCTGCACGAATTTCTGTGTCTACTGCGGTTTCAACCACAACAATCCGTTTACGCGTACCACTCTCAACGATGAGCAGATTGAGGCTGAGTGCAAGGCTATCCGCCGCCTTGGCCCGTTTGAAAACCTGCTGATTGTCACCGGCGAAGCGCCGGCAGTGGCTGGCGTAGACTATCTGGAGAATGCGCTCCACATTGCGCGTCCTTATTTCAACAACCTCACCATTGAGGTGCAGCCATTGAAGGCTGAGGACTATGCACGCCTTGCCAAGTCGGGACTTAACGGTGTGGTTTGCTTTCAAGAGACCTACCACCGCGAGCGCTACAAGGTGTACCACCCGAAGGGCATGAAGTCAATCTTCGAATGGCGTCTTAACGGCTACGACCGCATGGGGCAGGCTGGCATGCACAAAATCGGTATGGGCGTGCTCATAGGTCTTGAAGACTGGCGCACCGACGTTACGATGATGGCTTACCATCTGCGCTATCTGCAGAAAACCTACTGGCAGACGCGCTACAGCGTGAATTTCCCGCGTATGCGTCCGTCGGAGAGCGGCTATCAGCCTAACGTTACGATGACCGACAAGGAGTTGGCGCAACTCACGTTTGCTTTCCGCATCTTCGACCACGATGTGGACATCAGTTACTCTACGCGCGAGAATCCTAAGTTCCGCGCCAACATGATGAAACTGGGTGTCACCTCGATGAGTGCTGGCAGCAAGACCGATCCAGGAGGCTACGCAGCAGCGCCCGACTCGCTGGAGCAGTTCCACGTGAGCGACGAGCGCTCGCCTGAAGCCGTGACAAGCGAAATCCGCGCCCTCGGCTATGAGCCAGTGTGGAAAGACTGGGACAAAATTTTTGACTGATTCTTTTAGCCCCCCCTTATAGACAGGTGGATGCGCCAATCATCGACGCATCCACCTGTTTTAATTTACCGTTATTTCAATCGCCACAAAGTCAAGCCGTTGGCTTTGTCCTCCTTGCTGATTTCGTATCGGCTAAGGAGGATGTCCTTGATGTGACTTTTCTCATATTCATAGATGATAATCCACTTGGCATCACCTTGTGCATAGCACCTTCGCACAATTTCTCTATGCGTCTTGCTATGTTCAATAGCCCAGTCCTGCACAATCCAGTAAGGGTAGTACGGATGGATGTTTAATTTGGTATATACGTATGAGTCTCCGTTGTAAATCATAAAGGAATCCTGCGATGGAATTGTGCGCAGTAAGGCCATTTGTGCTTGGGAACTCTTCAACCATAATGTTGCTTGTTCCTGGTAGTGGAACATAATACGTGCACGGTTTACAACGCAGATTGCAGCCATAAGCAAAACGCAGAAGTAGTACCATTGGTAGATGCTTTTGCCTGACACTTTGTATTGCTCCGCAAGTTCGATGAGACCGACAAAAATTATGGGCAAATAGGAAATAGTGTAGTTTGCATACGCTTGACTGTTGAAAATCCATATTGCGCATGCGATGCAGATGGCACCCCAAAATATAGCCACTTTCATTCGGGTGCGGCGGGCAAGGGCAATTATGGCAATTCCAATAGTAGTTACTATGCAGAGATTATAGAGAGTGAAATAGATGACAGGATGTTGATTGTTTACTATTTCTGTCGGATGTGAAAGGGTTGTATAATCTATATTATAAGTCACTGCAGCATACCACATCTCTTCAAATGCTCCATGGTAGACAAAGTACAGGCAAAAAGGAGCGAACATTATCAGAAATCCGACAACGAAGGCAATAGCATTTGCACCGATGTTTCGCCATTGCTTGTGATAGACGAGCACGCCGAAAATCCACAACATACTGCAGCATAGCACCATCGCATTGGTCAACCGCGAAAGTAGGCTGGCTGCGAAAAACAGACCATAGATCACGGAATAACGATAGGGATGTTCTGTTTTGCCATCCTGAAAGCCTCTGCTCCATTTGTAGGTTAGAAATGTGCATGCCGCTGAAAGAAGCAACGTGTAGTTACCCACCATATTGCCTCCGCTACTGATAGTCACAAAGTTGGCAACAAACGCCAAGATGCAGACCAACGAATAGCCAGCATTGCAGTATTTGCGGAGAAAATAATAGCACCCCCACAGCAC
>CAVAPE010000008.1:0-51327 GCA_963590405.1 Eubacterium sp. CAG:180
TAAGGCTTTCAGCCTAACGCTCCCCTCGCTGGCTTGTCCTGCCGCCACTGCACCTCATCCGACACTCCGTTGTTGCGCCGCCTACGGAGTTTAGCAACATTGCGCCGCCTACGGGGGCGCTCTCTACGATGCCGTACTCTGCGGAAAATTTCCTTTTATGCCGTACTCTGCGGAAAATTAACTTTTGCGTTGCGTGACATTTCGAGTGCTGATTTTCCGCTTTCTGCGATTTTTGCGGATTGTTGATTGATGTTAAATGGTGAAAATGAGCATTATCGTGAAGGTTTAATGTAAACTCGCGGAAAATGTGTTAAAATTTGTATTTTAACCATTGCCTCGTCCTAAAAGAGTTTAATATGTTAATTAAATGTCTGAAATGACTTGACACGGGCAGTGATTTTTACTAACTTTGAAGTGTTCGGAAGTGAAACCTACTAAAAACTATAATCAATGAAGAAATTTTTAACAATTTTAGCCGTAAGCGTAGTATTCGCTGCAAGTTTCGCAGCGGCTGCCCAGGACAAAGTGTGCAAGACAGACAGCGTGTGCGGCAAGGAAATTGTTAAAAGTGCTATGAAATACATTGGTTCGCCTTATCGCTCAGGTCACATGAGCCCAAAGGCAGGTTTCGATTGCTCAGGTTTTACCACCTTCATTTTCTCCAAGCAGAACATATCATTGCCACGCTCCTCGCGCTCGCAGTATTCCGCCCTTCGTGGCGAATCGCAGGTTAAGGACCGCCGCGACCTTCAAGCAGGCGACCTCGTGTTCTTCTCTGGTTCTCGCGCCAGCAGCACAGTAGGTCACGTAGGCATCGTTACTTCGGTCGACGCAGCCGGCAACTTCAAGTTCATCCACTCCAGTTGCTCTCAGGGCGTAACCGTTTCCTCATCGCAGGAAGCCTACTATGCAAAGCGCTACATCGGAGCATGCCGTGTGGTTGACTCAGAATAGGATTCAGGTTTAAACATATAATATCAACAGTAGCACCCCGCCCCCTCGGCGAGGCGTTATTTTTTTGTATTTTTTGTGTTTGCAAAGACTGCAAGTTTCACTACTTTTGCATACATTTTTAGCAGAGCACTGGCGATGAAATTTCAGACAACTGTAGACAGCGACGGCTGTGGACTGACGATAGACCACGCCGACGGAATCATGACCCTCGGGTCGTGCTTCGCCGAGGATGTTGCCGTGCGGCTGCAGCGGTCGATGTTGCCAGTGTGCATCAATCCTTTCGGCACTCTCTACAATCCTGCAAGCATCGCCGCCGCCCTCGACAGGCTGATGGCGGAGCGTCCTTACACCTGCGACGAACTCACCGCCCACGACGGACTATGGCACAGCATGGACCACCATTCGCGCTTCTCCAGCGTAGACCCCGACAAAGCACTCTCACGCATAAACGAAGCCTACACCGACGGCTGCCAGCGATTGAAGTCGGCACGCCATCTTATCGTGACTTTCGGCACGGCATACGTGTTTGAACAAGACGGGAGGGTAGTGGCAAACTGCCACAAGATGCCCGCCTCGATGTTCGTGCGCCGCTGCCTTTCGGTTGACGAAATCGTGGCACTCTGGATGCCCCTCGTCGACCGACTGAAAGCGTTCAACCCTTCGCTCGACATCACGTTCACCATTAGCCCCGTGCGCCATCTCTCCGACGGCGCCCACGGCAACCAGTTGAGCAAAGCCACGCTGCTGCTCGCCGTGGACCGCATCATCGCCGCGCACAAAGATTCGTGCCACTACTTCCCATCGTACGAGATCGTCCTCGACGAACTGCGCGACTACCGCTTCTACGCTGCCGACATGGCGCATCCGTCCGACGTGGCGGTCGACTATGTGGCAGAGCGCTTCAAGCAGTCGTGCCTCACCGCCGAGGCGCAGCAGATAGCCGCTCGCTGCGAGAAACTCTATGCGCGCCTCCAGCACCGCCCACTCACCGACGATGCCGCTGCCGCTGCCCGCTTCCGCGAAGCCACCGCCAAGGCTGCTGCCGACCTCGCTGCGGCGTACCCACACTTGCACCCTATAATTGACAAACTTTTGCACAGATGAAATATTCGATAATCGAAATAGCGGAAATTCTTGGCTTAGATGCCTCGCATCTCACCAACGCAACAATCGATACACTCCTTACCGACTCGCGCACGCTGACCTATCCCGACCGTTCGCTCTTTTTTGCCATCCACACCGAGAGCAACGACGGCCATCGGTATGTGCACCAACTCTATGAGAAAGGTGTGCGCAACTTCGTGGTGGAGAAAATTCCCGAAGGCGTGCCCACCGACGCCAATTTCCTCGTGGTGCCCAACACCACCAAAGCCTTGCAAACCCTCGCTTCGTTCCACCGCCACCGCTTCCACATTCCTGTAATAGGTATCACTGGTAGCCGCGGCAAGACGCAGGTGAAGGAATGGCTCTACCAGTTGCTTCGCGACGACTACAACATTGTGCGCAGTCCTCGTAGTTACAACTCGCAGATAGGAGTGCCGCTATCCGTTTGGGACATCGACGACAACAGCGGACTTGCCATCATCGAAGCCGGCATTTCGCAACCCGACGAGATGCCCGTGCTCGAAAAGATTATCAGTCCTACGATAATGGTGATGACCAACATTGGCAGCGAGCACAAAGAAGGCTTTGTGTCGATAGAGGAAAAGTGCATCGAGAAACTGCGCCTGTCGCGCAACAGCGAGTATGTGGTCTTTGACGGCGACGACAACACCATCTGCAACAGCATCATCGACCTCGGCTACGGCCGTCAGGAAATCAGTTGGTCGAGGGTCAACACCGATGCGCCGATTTTCATCTCGTCGATAATCAAGGACAAAGGCTTTACCACAATCAAGTTCACCTACCTGCTCTATGCAGCCGGCGAAATAAAGATACCGTTTACCGCCACCGCCGACATCGAGAACGCCATCGTGTGCCTCGCAACGCTCTGCTGCCTCCGCGTGCCGATAGAGACCATGACAAAGCGGTTCTTGCGCCTGTCGCCAACTGGCACGCGCATGGATGCCTTGGAGGGCGTAAACGACTGCCAACTCATCTACGACACATACACCAGCGACTATCTGTCGCTCACGCCAGCCATCGACTTCATGTCGCGCCGCGACACCCTCTTGCGCTCGCGCACGCTCATCCTCTCCGATGTGCTGCCCGAAAACGTGCCAGCGGCGGAGGTCTATAACCGCATCGCCGAACTCATCCATCTGCGCCACATTGACCGCTTCATCGGTATCGGACCGGAACTAACCGCCCACAAGGCACTTTTTGCCAACAACTCGCGGTTCTTCCCCAGCACCGACGCCTTCCTCGATGCTATGTCGCCGAGCGACTTCTCCAAGGAACTGATACTGCTCAAGGGTGCGCCCGACTTCGAGTTTGCGCGCATCATCGAGATGCTTGAGGCGCGCCAGCACGAAACGGTGCTTGAGGTGAACCTCGATGCGCTGGTGCACAACTTCAACTTCTATCGCTCGCGCCTCAAGCCCGACACGGGCATTGTGTGTATGCTCAAAGCCTTCGGCTACGGCGCTGGTTCCTACGAACTCGCCAAGACACTGCAGCAGCAGGGCGCATCGTATATCGCCGTGGCAGCCCACGACGAGGGCGTGGCGCTCCGCGAGGCGGGCATCACGATGCCGATTATGGTGCTCAACCCGAAGGTGGTAAACTATAAGTCGCTGTTCGACAACCGCCTCGAGCCGGAAATCTTCAGTTTTGAGATGTGCCGCGAGATTATCCACGAGGCGCAGAAATTCGGCATCAAGGACTATCCAATCCACATAAAAATCGACACAGGTATGCACCGCCTCGGCTTCCTCTACGACGAGTTGCCCCAACTCATCGAAATGCTTAAAAGTCAGGAGTATGTGCGCCCAGCGTCAATCTTCTCGCATCTTTGCACCGCCGACGACCTCACCAACGACGATTATGCCCACTTCCAACTCGAATACTTCGACCGCTGTTGCGACGCATTCCTGCCGGCGTTCAGCCACAAGGTGATGCGCCACATTCTCAACACCGACGGCATACTCCGCTTCCCCGACCACCAGTACGAGATGGTGCGCTTGGGCATCGGTCTCTACGGCATCCCAACGCTCGGCAAGGGCTACGACGACAAGTTGCGCCCTGTGTCGGCGCTTCACTCGGTGATTATCCAGATACGCGAATGGGAGCCGGGCACTACGGTGGGCTACAGCCGCAAGGGCGTGCTGCGCCGACAGTCGCGCATCGCCACCATACCTATCGGCTACGCCGACGGCTTCAACCGCCATCTGGGCTGCGGCAAGGGCGAGGTGTGGATCAACGGCAAGCGTGTGCCTACGGTGGGCAACATCTGTATGGACCTGTTTATGGCAGACGTGACCGATGTGGACTGCGCAGTGGGCGACAAAGTGGAAATTTTTGGCGAACACATCACGGCGCAGGAAATTGCCGACCGCCTCGGCACTATCCCTTACGAGGTGCTCACATCGGTGTCGTCGCGCGTGAAACGCATATACTATAGCGAATAACTATGGCAACAATCTCCGACTCCTTCAAGCAGCAGATGCGCGACTTGCTCCCCGACGAGGCAGACCGCCTCTTTGAGGCTCTCACGACTGAGCCGTCGGTGGCAATACGCACCAACCGTCGCAAGACGCCGACCGCTCCTGCGCCCGACCCAGTGCCGTGGTGCGCCGAGGGTCGCTACCTCGACAAGCGTCCGCAGTTCACCTTCGACCCGCTTCTGCATAGCGGGCGCTACTATGTGCAGGATGCTTCGTCGATGTTTCTTAGCCACGTGCTGCGGCAGTTGGCTGGCGATGAACCAGTCGCTTATCTCGACCTCTGTGCAGCCCCAGGCGGCAAGACCACTACCGCCATCGATGCACTGCCCGACAGGTCGTTTGTGGTGTCGAACGAGATTGACCCGCGGCGTGCGCAGGTGCTCCGCGAGAACGTGGTGAAATGGGGCTATCCGCATTGCATCGTGACCAACAGCGATGCCCATCACCTCGGCAAACTCCGTTCGGCATTCGACATTATTGCTGCCGATATGCCTTGCTCAGGCGAGGGGATGTTCCGCAAGGATGAGGAGGCTGTGGCGCAATGGACGCCGTCGCTCGTGGCGCAATGCGCCGCGTTGCAGAAGGAGATTGCCGAAGCCATCTGGCCTGCGTTGAAGGCTGGCGGACTGTTCGTTTACAGCACCTGCACTTTCAACCGCTCGGAGGACGAGGATATGCTCGACTATCTCATCAACGAGTTGGGCGCTGAGCCGGTTGATGTTGCTGTTGATGAGCAATGGGGCATCCATCGTGGCGTCAATACCGACTATCCGTGTTTCCGCTTTATGCCGCATCTCACTCGCGGCGAGGGACTGTTTATGGCTGTGGTGCGCAAGACCGGCGACGAGGACAGCCACAAGCCGCAGAAACCGAAAAAGGACAAGGACAAAAAGGCGAAAGCCGCGTCAATGGATTGCCTCTCATGGCTCGACCACGCCGAGGACTATGTGACGGTAGCCGACGGCGATGCCATCAGCGCCGTGGCGCGCTGCTATGCGCCGCTGGCAGAGCAGGTGCGCAAGGCGGCAAAGACGTTGCTTGCGGGCATCCCTTTGGCGCAGACCAAGGGTCGCGACCTTGTGCCGCTCCACGCATTGTCGCAGAGCATCGCCCTCAACGACGGAGCGTTTTCCACGGTCGAAGTGGACTATGCCACCGCCGTGGCATATCTGCGCGGCGAGACCATCGTGCTGCCCGACGGCACAGGAAAAGGCTTTGTGATAGTGACTTATAAAGGTGCAAATCTCGGCTTCGTCAAGAACCTCGGCAACCGCGCCAACAACCTCTATCCCAAAGAATGGCGCATCCGCAGCACCTTCCTTCCCCCCAATCCTCCAACGGTTTTGTAAATACCTTTAGAAACTTTTCAGTCGTAAATTTGCAAGTTTTTAAAAGTTGGCGTAACTTTGCTCCGCTTTTCCGCCTATACAAGCAGTGAAAAAGTTGCCCGGATGGTGGAATGGTAGACACGAAGGACTTAAAATCCTTTGGCCATTGCGGCTGTGCGGGTTCAAGTCCCGCTCCGGGTACCTGAGCCTCTGTAAATTAATCGTTTACGGAGGCTTTTGTTTTTTCTAAGTAGTTGAATGATGAAAACTATACGCAAGGCTACAGAGGCTGACGTGCCGAGGATTATGGCACTAATCGACATGGCGCGCACCACGATGCGTGCCAACGGCAATATGCACCAATGGGCAAACGGCTATCCCGATGAGGCGGCAATGCTTGCCGACATCGGCAGGGGAGTGTGCTATCTGATTGAGGATGACGGCTGCGTTGAGGCTACGTTCTCGATGATTGACGGCCCAGACCCGACCTACGCCGTGATCTACGCCGGTGCGTGGGTCGACACGGACTCTCCTTACGTTGTGGTGCACCGCATTGCCAGCACTCCCGACAGCCACGGCGTGATGTCGGCGATAGTGGACTTCTGCAACCAGCGTATCAACAATATCCGCATCGACACCCACCGCGACAACACGATTATGCAGCACTGCCTCCAGCGCTTGGGCTTCACCTATTGCGGCATAATCCTCCTCGCCAACGGCGATGAGCGCCTGGCGTACCAAAAAATATCTTAGAAATTACGTTATTTCGACTCCTCGGTTTCGAGCACACCCATCTCCTTGATGCTGCCGCTCTCTGGGTGGAAAATCACGTAGGCCGGCTGCTTCTTGTCCACGAAAATCTTCGGGTCGAGACCGAACTGGATGCCAAACTGCGCAATCTCCAGACTTTCGCGTGCAATGGTCTTGCCGTCGTAGGTGAGAGTGACGGTTGCCTGTCCTGGGATGGTGTACATCACCGCACCTTTCGGGATTTCCTTCTCCTTGCCTTTCTCGTCAACTGGGAGTTCGCCCTTCAATGTAGTTTTGATTGAGATGTACACAGGGTCGCCGCTGAGGTCGTCCTTGTCCACGATGCCGTTGATGTCCGACACGCGGAACGCCACGTCGTTGGTCACGTCCTTCGTAGGCTCATAGTCGAAGCGGAACACCTTCGTTTCAGTCTGCGTAGTGCCCACAAACATTGCAGTGAGTGTCTGCTCCTGGCGGTTGAGTTCTTCGAGCATCAACTTGAGACTTGCGCCGTCGGGCGGCATCTGGTCAGCGTTGCCACTCACGAGGTCGTTGCGACTTTCGCGCAGTTCGAAGATTTTGGCAGCGGTGGTCTCCGCGCGCTTCATCAGCGATTCGCTCGCCACCATATCCTCCGTGAACGCACTCGAATAGTCCGTGCCGTCGAGCACACTCTTGTCAGCCATCTTGTTGCGCTTGCGCGTCACAGCCTCCGTCTCCGCATCGGTGTTGATTGACAGCGGAAGTCCGTTGGCATCGAGGATGACGAAAGGCGCAGAACCAGCCTTGAACTTCATCACCCATTTGTTGTCCTTGTCGGGCACGCCGTAAGCCGACAGATTTACGTCGCTCACCGTCCACGTCTGGCTGTCCTCCGTGATGGGGTTCTTCACGCCGAGATACTTCTCAGCGTAGCGGTAGTAAGGACCAGCCTTCTTTATGGTTTTTACAGCCTCTACCTCGATGTTTAGTCGCGTTTTCGGAAGCGTGTAGATTAGTCCGTATTCGTTGTGCTTGTTGGCTGTGAGTTTCTGCGTTTCCTGCGCAAAAGCCACCGACGAAGTCGCGATGGCGGCAGCCAATGTGATGACTTGCAATTTTTTCATATATCAACGATTTATTGGTTTCCTATTGCATAATTTCTTTTATTGCTTCTCCGATGCAGTCCACAATGTCGGACGCCGTGAGCCCGTATTCGCCGTGGCGCTTCGCTGCGAGATTGCCTGCGTAGCCGTGAATAAACACACCCATAGACGCAGCCACGTCGGGGCGGTACTTCTGCGCCAGCAATGCGCCGATGATGCCCGTGAGCACGTCGCCGCTGCCAGCCGTTGCCATTCCAGCGTTGCCCGTGGTGTTGACAAACACCTTGCCGTCAGGACGGAACACGAATGTGTAGTGTCCTTTGAGCACAATGTTGATTTTCAAGAGTTTCGACATGTCAATCGCACGGTTGAAGCGGTCCTCGTCGTTGAAATGGTCGCCGAAGAGGCGGTCGAACTCGTGGATGTGGGGGGTGATGATTGCCCCCGGCGGTATATTGTTGATTGGCGTGCGCAGGTTAGCGATGCAGTTGAGAGCATCCGCATCGAGCACCATTGGAGCCGTGGTCTGGCGGAGAAACGACTCGATGGCGGTTTCCGTGGCAGCATGGCGACCAAGACCTGGTCCAATTACCACCGTCTGCCGCTTGTCGGCAATGATTTCCGTGGTGTGGCAACTGTCCTTATCCTGCACCACGCGCGCTTCAGGCACCGACACCTGCAACGGTATGTAGCAGCACGAAGGAGTGTGGATGTCCACCACCCCCACGCCTGTGCGCAGGGCAGCCTTCGCCGCCAGTGCCGCCGCACCACCCATGCCGAGGCTACCAGCCACAAGAAGCATGTGTCCGAAGTCGTTTTTGTCGGCAAACGGGTCGCGCTTGCGCAGACCCTCCTTCACGCCAGCCTTGTCGATAAGGTAGTAGGACGTAGGAGTTTTCTTTATAGCCTCGCTGTTGAGGTCGATGTTGAGCACCTTCCATTCGCCGATGCACTTCGAGTTTTCGCGGAAGAAGAACGCCAGCCGCGGGAACTGGAACGTGAGTGTGAGGTTGGCGTGCACCACATTGTTGAGGATGTTGGTGGAGTTGAAGTCAGGGTAGAGACCCGACGGCACGTCGATGGCCACCACAAACGCCTCCGACTCCTCAATCATCTTGGCGAGCGACACGTAGCCGCCGCGCAGATTTGACGACAGACCGTTGCCAAACAGTCCGTCCACCACCACATCGGTTTTCGATATTTCCGGCACGATGAGTTTGTGTTGCACCTCGATGAACTGCGGATAGTCCATGTCGAGCAACCTCTGGCGGTTGGCGGCGCAGTCGTCCGACAGTTTGTTCTTCGTGTTGAACAACAGCACCTCAGGGCTGTAGCCCTGGTCGATGAGCAGACGAGCCACAGCCAGCGCGTCGCCGCCGTTGTTGCCCGGTCCGGCAAGGATGATGATGCGTTGCGACGGCACCCACCGCGATATGATTTCGTACGCCACTGCCGAGGCAGCCCGCTCCATCAGGTCGAGGCTTGAGATTCCGTCGTTTTCCAATGTCGCCGCGTCGATGGCGCGCAGTCCCGCTGCTGTGAATAGTTTCATTTTCGTCTGTTATTTATTTCTTGCCTATGTAGATGGTACACACACCGAAAGTCATTGCGCGATAGGAGCATTCCGAGAAGCCAGCGCGGCGCATAATCTCCAGCATGTCGTTGCCTTGCGGCACGGCGGCGATGCTCTCAGGCAGATAACTGTAGGCGCGTGCGTCCTTCGAGATGCTGCGTCCGAGCAAGGGGATGAGCCGCGTAGCGTAGAATCGGTAAAGACTGTAGATGAACGGATTGCGTGGCGTTGAGAGTTCGATGACGCAGAGCGAGCCGCCTGGGCGGAGCACACGGTACATCTCCTTGTAGCCCTGCTCCAGATGCTCAAAGTTGCGCACACCGTAAGCCACCGTCACCGCGTCAAACTCCCCATCGCCAAAGTCGAGCGCCAGGCAGTCGCCCTTGGCAAACTCGATTTTGTCCAGCCCTGCGCGTTGCGCTTTCTGCTGAGCCAGCGACAGCATATTTTCCGACAGGTCGATGCCCACCAGCCGTTGCGGACGCAGTTTGCGGTAGAGCAGCATGGCAAAGTCGCCCGTGCCGGTAGCCACGTCAAGCAGAGCCGTTGCGCCACGGCGCTGGAGCATCTTCACAGCCCTGCGGCGCCACAACTTGTCGATGCCGAAAGTCATGGCGCGGTTCATGAAGTCGTAGACCGGAGCGATGGAGTCAAACATCTCCCTCACTTGCTCCGTCTTGCTCTCCTTCTTTCCGTAGGGAGTGATTTTTTCTGCCTTATAGTCCATCTGCAGTGGTATTGTCCTGTTATTTTTTCAGCGAGTTGAGGTAGTCCGTCACATTCTTCTCGATGCGTGAAGCGATGTCGGCGTGCTCCTCTTTCTGGAATTTCAGACCAGTGATGTGCTCGTAGAGTTCGATGTAGCGGTCGGAAACCGACTGGCAATATTCGTCGGTCATTTCAGGCATTGTCTGTCCAGCCTTGCCCATAAAGTCGTGCTCGATGAGCCATTGGCGCACAAACTCCTTCGACAGTTGTCGTTGAGCCTCGCCTTTGGCGAAACGCTCCTCGTAGCCGTCGGCATAGAAATAGCGTGAAGAGTCGGGAGTGTGGATCTCGTCGATGAGGTAGACCTTGCCGTCGCGCTTGCCGAACTCATATTTAGTGTCGACAAGAATCAAGCCCTTCTTGGCAGCCATCTCAGAGCCGCGGGCAAAGAGGGCACGCGTGTAGCGCTCCATAGTCTCGTAGTCCTCCTTCGAAACGATGCCCTGTGCGATGATTTCCTCGCGCGAGATGTTCTCGTCGTGACCCGCTTCAGCCTTAGTGGTAGGAGTGATGATAGGTTCTGGGAATTTCTGGTTTTCCTTCATTCCCTCAGGCAGTTTCACACCGCAGAGTTCACGGCATCCAGCCTGGTATTCGCGCCATGCGCTGCCAGTGAGGTAGCCGCGGATAATCATTTCCACGCGAAATCCCTCGCACTTGAGACCCACGGTGACCATAGGGTCGGGAGTGGCAAGTTTCCAGTTGGGCACGATGTCGGAAGTGGCGTCGAGGAATGTAGCCGCAATCTGGTTGAGCACCTGTCCCTTGAAAGGAATGCCCTTAGGGAGAATTACGTCGAATGCCGAGATGCGGTCGGTAGCCACCATCACCATCAGGTCGTTGTTGATGTCGTACACGTCGCGTACTTTCCCGTGGTAAACGCTCACCTGACCGGGAAAATGAAAATCTGTCTTTACTAATGTTGTTGCCATAAACCTTTGTAAATTATAGAATTTATTGTTTGTCGTTTTCTGTTTGGCGGGCTTTCTGCTGCTCCATTCGGAGAGCCTTCTGCTGCTCGTCGTGCTTCTCGTAGGCTTCCACGATGCGCTGCACCAGTGGGTGGCGCACAATGTCCTTCTTCTCAAACTGGACGCGACCCACGCCTGGCACCTCGCGCAGTACGCGCAACGCCTGCACAAGACCCGACGTCACGGAGTGGGGTAGGTCGATTTGCGTCACGTCGCCCGTGATTACCATCTTGGCGTTCATGCCCAGACGGGTGAGAAACATCTTGATTTGGTGGGTAGTGGTGTTTTGCGCCTCGTCGAGGATGATTACGGCGTCGCTGAGAGTACGTCCGCGCATAAATGCCAGTGGCGCAATCTGGATTACGCCCGTCTCCATGTATTCCTTCAGTTTTGCTTGCGGAATCATGTCCTCAAGGGCATCGTAGAGCGGTTGCAGATAGGGATCGATCTTGTCCTTCATGTCGCCGGGAAGGAAACCTAATTTCTCGCCGGCTTCCACTGCTGGGCGCGAAAGGATTACCTTGCGCACCTCCCTGTTTTTCAGAGCGCGCACGGCGAGGGCTATTGCCACATAGGTCTTGCCCGTTCCGGCAGGACCGAGGGCAAACGTGAGGTCGTTTTCCTGAAAAGCCTTGACGAGTTTTTGCTGGTTGGCAGAGCGCCCTTGGATAGGCTTGCCGTTGACGCCGTAGATAATCACGTCGTCCATCTTCAATTCTTTGGGCGGCTTGCCTTTTACCACGTCGAGGATTACGTCCTCGCCCAGTTGGTTGTATTTGGCGCAATAGTCCTCGAGTTCCTTGATTTTCTTCTCAAACTCTGCCGTTTCCTGCTCGTCGCCGAGCACCTTGATGAGCGTGCCGCGGGCAGCGACGCGCAATTTTGGGAAAAGGCTGCGGATCAACTGCATATTCGTGTTGTTGACCCCGTAGAAAATCACTGGGTCAACGCTGTCTATCACTACTAACCGTTCAATCATAGCACAAAGGTAAGCAAAGAATTTGAAACCTTATAGGCATACTGCTCAATTTATTTTTGCGCGAAAAGCCGTGCTGCGCAAACGGTTGATGGCTACTTTGTTGCCAATGGCGGATTGATGAGGTAGATGTGGTCGGTGGCGCGGGTAAACGAGGTGTAGAGCCAGCGGTAGAAATCCACGTTGGAGAATGCCTCTTCAGGCAGATAGCCCATGTCGACAAACACGTTGCGCCACTGTC
Organism: Eubacterium sp. CAG:180; assembly: GCA_963590405.1. Taxonomy (GTDB): domain Bacteria; phylum Bacteroidota; class Bacteroidia; order Bacteroidales; family Muribaculaceae; genus Limisoma. Next base: position 12,252 of record CAVAPE010000008.1, read on the forward strand.
CGCCCTGCGCCTTGTGGCAAGTCACGGAGTAGGCAAATTTCACTTGAAGCGCATTGAAGAAAGGGTCCTGCTTCAGCCGTTTGTAGCGCTCTCCCTTGCGAGGAATGTCGGCATAGTCAGCCATCACGTTGAGGTAGAGCGACTCGTTTTGCTGGCGAGTGAGCGACGGCGCTTCGGCGTAGAGGGCATCGAGGATAATCTTCGTGTCGATTTCCGTGTGGTTGTAGTCTGGAAATTCGAGCGTGGCATCGGCAAAGCGGAAGCCGTAGAGACTTGTAGCCTCCGAGATGCGTTTCACGATGGCGATGTCGCCGTTGGCTATGAAGTCGATGCCGTCGTAGTCGGCAGCCCAGAAATAGTTGTTTTTTGCCACGAGCAGCATGTCGCCCGTGGTGATTTCTGTGTCCATATAAAGCACCCTTGCGCGGATGCCCTGATTGAACATCACGGCGCGCTTGTTGCTCCGCGTGATGATGATGGTGTCCTCGCGACCGTTGTCGCCGGCATAGCAGTCCTCCACCTTCTCTGTGAGAAATTCACCGCTAACCACCTCCACGTCGGGGAATTGTGTCACTTCGAGTGTCGGCGCTGCCAGATTGCCCGAAGCGATGATCTGGCGAATCATCGTGGCGTTGTGCAGAATGCCCGATTCAAGGCGCTGGCGCGCCACTTGCGTAAGCGAAAAGTTGTAGACCGTAAGTCCGTAGCCCTGCAGGGTGGCGGCTGACAGTGCAGGGCTGTCGGTGTAGCCAACCGGTGGCAGTTGCGCCACGTCGCCGAGCAGCACGAGGCGGCATCCCTCGCCGCTGTAGACGTAGGTGATCAGGTCGTCGAGCAAGCATCCTGTGCCAAACATTGCGCCCTCCGAGGCGTTGTTGGCAATCATTGACGCCTCGTCGACGATGAAGATTGTTTGCTTGTGGTTGTTGCGCGCAAGGCTGAACTTGGCGTTTTCGGGGTCGAAACGCTGACTTTGGTAAATCTTGCGGTGGATGGTGAACGCACTGTGTCCCGAATAGCCCGAAAACACCTTGGCGGCGCGACCCGTAGGCGCAAGGAGCACAGCCCTCTTGCGCAGGCTCGGCAGGGCATTGACCAGTGCGCCAGCGAGCGAAGTTTTGCCCGTACCAGCATAGCCGTTGAGCAGAAACACGCTGCGCTCGTCGCTGTCGGCGACGAACTTGCTCAGCGCCGCTATAATCTCCATCTGCTGCCCGTTTGGCTCGTAGGGGAGGCGGCGCAAAATCTCCGACCCTATTGTCTGTTCGCTCTTGTTCATCTCTACAAAACTATTGAAAACCGCGAAACTACGCAACAATTTTTGGCATTAACTCCCAGAAAATGCCTACCTTTGTAAACTGCATTAATATGTAATAAACGAAAAATAAGATAAATGTCGATTGATGGTATTATTTCTGCGGCTACAGCCGAGGCGCTGAAGTCGCTCTATGGTATTGATGTTGAGGCTAAAACAATCGTGCCTCAAACCACTAAAAAGGAATTTGAGGGCAATCTCACCATTGTGGTGTTCCCTTATCTGAAGGCATCGCACAAGGCTCCCGACGCAACGGCGCAGGAGATTGGCGAATATCTGCAGGAACACTGCGAGGCGGTGCAGAAGTTCAACGTAATCAAGGGCTTCCTTAACATAACTATCGAGCCTAAATACTGGCTCGGTGTGCTCGACCACATCCGCAGCACTAAGGACTACGGCTTCAAGGCTGAGACACCCGACAGCGAACTGGTGATGATTGAATACTCTTCGCCTAACACCAACAAGCCTCTCCACCTCGGACACGTGCGCAACAACTTGCTGGGTTTCAGCCTTTCGCGCATCATGAAGGCCAACGGCTACAAGGTGGTGAAAACCAATATTGTCAACGACCGCGGCATCCACATCTGCAAGTCGATGCTCGCTTGGCAGAAATGGGGCAACGGAGCCACTCCAGAGTCGACCGGTAAGAAGGGCGACCACCTGATTGGCGATTTCTATGTGGCTTTCGACAAGCACTACAAGGCTGAAGTTAAGGAACTTGAGGAAAAAGGCATGAGCAAAGAGGATGCCGAGGCTGCATCGCCATTGATGCAGGAGGCTCGCGAGATGCTCCGCCGCTGGGAGGCTGGCGACGAGGAAGTGCGTTCGCTGTGGCGCACGATGAACTCCTGGGTGTATGCAGGTTTCGACGAAACCTACAAGCGTCTTGGCGTGGATTTTGACAAGATTTACTACGAAAGCCAGACTTACCTCGAAGGTAAGGAGAAGGTGCTCGAAGGCTTGGAGAAAGGCATCATGTACCGCAAGGAGGACAACTCCGTGTGGGCTGACCTTACAGCCGACGGTCTCGACCACAAGTTGCTGCTCCGCAGCGACGGCACTTCGGTCTACATGACGCAGGACATCGGCACTGCCAAACTCCGCTATCAGGACTATCCCATCGATAAGATGATTTATGTGGTGGGCAACGAGCAGAACTACCACTTCCAGGTGCTTTCACTCCTTCTCGACAAACTCGGATTCAAGTGGGGCAAGGAGCTTGTGCACTTCTCCTACGGTATGGTAGAGTTGCCAGAAGGTAAGATGAAGTCGCGCGAGGGTACGGTTGTCGATGCCGACGACCTTATGGACGACATGGTGAAAAACGCCAAAGATATGTCGGCAGAGATGGGCAAACTCAAGGACCTTTCGCAGGAAGAAGCCGACAAGATTTCAACAATCATCGGACTCGGCGCACTGAAATATTTCATTCTCAAGGTTGACCCACGCAAGAACATGACGTTCAACCCTAAGGAGTCGATTGACTTTAACGGCAACACAGGCCCATTTGTGCAGTACACCTACGCCCGCATCCAGTCGGTGCTCCGCAAGGCTGCCGACAAGCAGATTGCCGAAGCGTTTGACGCTGCTGCCGTTACGCCTAACGACAAGGAAATTGCCCTTGTGCAGCGCCTTGTCGACTTCCCAGCAATCGTTGCTGAGGCAGGCAAGAACTATAGCCCGGCGCTGGTGGCAAACTACGTCTACGAACTCGTTAAGGAATACAACCAGTTCTACCATGACTATCAGATACTCGGCGAGCCGGATGCCAACGTGCGCGGCTTCCGCCTTGTGCTTTCGCGCACCATCGGCAACATCATCCGCCAAGGCTTCTGGATGCTCGGCATCGAGGTGCCCGACCGCATGTAACGGATGTCGGAATGTCGCATAAAATAGTCAGTTAGTAATAATTAACTACGTTGGTGAACAGAACGTTGGAAATTAGCGTTATCTTCACAACGAAAATTTTAAACAAAGACGAAAATGGAAAATTACAATGGACAATACGGTTATGGCAGAAATCAGACCATAACCATTACCAACGACGTATCGAAGGCGTTGCGCAGCGTGTATGCACGCATGTTTTTCGGCTTGCTGGTAACTGCGCTCGCTGCATTCTATGTGGCTTCGCAACCGTCAATCATGATGGCAATCTTCTCAAGCCGCCTCACATTCTTCGGCTTGATTGGCTTGGAACTGGTTTTGGTGATTGTGCTTTCGAGTGCGCTCAACAAACTCAGCACGCTTGCTGCCGCATCGCTCTACTACGCCTATGCGGTGCTCAACGGCGTGGTGCTGTCGTCGATATTCTGGGTTTATGACCTTACTTCGATTGGCTACACTTTCCTTATTACTGCTGGAGTGTTTGGCGCAATGGCAGCCTACGGCTATCTCACCAAGACCGACCTCTCAAAGTTCGGCTCTTTCCTCGTGATGGCTCTTGTGGGCTTGATTATCACATCTGTTGTCAATATATTTGTGGCAAGTTCATCGCTTGACTGGATTATCTCATTTGTCGGAGTGGCTTTGTTTATCGGCCTCACCGCATGGGATTCTCAGAAAATCAAGCAAATGGTGGAATATGGCGACTCGTCGATGATGGGCAAGATAGCAACAATCGGAGCCTTGACCCTCTATCTCGACTTCATCAACATGTTCCTCTATCTGCTACGCTTCTTCGGCAACAGCCGCAACTAAGAAAGGTTTCATAATTTAAAGATTTTTGCTTGGGGAGGGTGTGTCACAACTGGCACATCCTCTTTTTTGTGTTCAAAGGTAAGTTTGTTCTAATTTCCCCTTTATGGTCAGGATGTCGTAGATAGTGGTCAAAAATATGTTGTTTAACATATTTTGTGGGTATAATCGCTTTATTTGTGATATATATCATATTTTTTCGCCTTTTTAGTTGGTAATTTTGCACCCGAATAAAACTGTGGGAAACATATAAATGGTTGTAAAATAATAACATTCAATCTATAGGTATGAAAATTAAAACAATTATTGGGCTGACAAAGCAGGTGGCTTTGTTAGGTTTGGTTTTCGGTGTTTGCATGACATCGTGCGGAAAAAAGGACCAGGGTCAGGCTCAGCAGCAGGCTGCGCCTCAAATCGGGTTCATCAGGGTGTCGAAGACAAGTGCCGACTTGGAAAGTGTCTATCCTGCCACTATTAAAGGTAAGAAGGATGTAGAAATCCGTCCGCAGGTGTCGGGCTTCATCACCAAGGTTTGTGTTGACGAGGGTCAGCAGGTATCGGCTGGACAGACATTGTTCGTAATTGACCAGGTGCAGTATGAGGCAGCGGTCAACCAAGCCAAGGCAGCCGTGGCAGCGGCGCAGGAGAGCGTGAACAGCGCACAAATCACTGCCAACAACAAGAAGAAACTTTTCGAAAAAAACGTGATTAGCGACTACGAGAACCAGTTGGCTCAAAACGACCTCGCTTCGGCAAAGGCAGCGCTTGCACAGTCAAAGGCAGCGTTGGTCAATGCTCAGAAGAGTTTGTCGTACACCGTAGTTAAAGCCCCATCGGCAGGCTACGTTGGTTCAATTCCTAACCGCGAAGGCTCGCTCGCAAGCCCATCGTCGGCACAGGCTCTCACCACAATTTCCGACATTTCGGAAGTGTATGCCTACATCTCGTTCAACGAGAAGCAAGTGCTTGAGATGACCAACAACGGCGCAACATCGCTCGCTAAGGCACTCGCAGCACTCCCAGCAGCGAAGTTGAAACTTTCCGACGGCAGTTACTATGCCGAGACTGGTAAGTTCTCTACAATCACTGGTATGCTCGACAACACAACGGGTTCGGCATCGGTGCGCGTAGCGTTCAAGAACCAGAACGGCATGCTCCGCAGCGGTTCTACTGGCTCAATCGTTATCCCGGCACACTACGACAACGTGGTTATCATTCCACAGACTGCAACTTCAGAGATGCAGGACAAGAAGTTTGCCTACGTTGTTGACAAGTCGGGCAAGGTCACTGCACGTCCTATTGAAGTGCTCGCCAACAACGACGGTCAGAACTACGTAGTTACAAGCGGTCTTAATGAAGGCGACCACGTGGTGGTACAAGGTGTGGGCGTAAGCGTGCGCGACGGAGTGCAGATTACTCCGGTCGACATGACAGGCAAGGACCTCAGCCAGGCGGCTGCACAGCAGAAGTAACCAGAAGCAAACAAGGAATAAAAGAAAAAGGAAATAATGAAACTAGATACATTTATCAATCGGCCGGTGCTCTCGACCGTGATATCCATCTTCATTGTGATTTTGGGTGTCATTGGAATGTTGTGGTTGCCAATCACGCAATATCCTGACATTGCACCGCCAACAATCCAGGTGTCGACCACCTATACCGGTGCCGATGCAAAGACGGTGCTTAACTCCGTCATTGCCCCTATCGAGGAGCAAATCAACGGTGCCGAGGGTATGACCTATATCCAGTCGACTGCCACCAACTCTGGTAGCGCTACTATCAACGTTTATTTCGAGCAGGGCTTCGACCCCGATATGGCTGCCGTCGACGTGCAGAACCGTGTGGCAAAGGCTCAGAGCCAGTTGCCTGCCGAAGTAACTAAGGTGGGTGTCATCACTCAGAAGCGCCAAACGTCAATGCTTCTCGTGTTCTCGCTCTACTCTCCAGACGACAAGTTTGACCAGGCGTTCATCGAGAACTATATGAAAATCAACGTCATCCCGCCAATCCAGCGTGTGAACGGTGTGGGTGATGCCATGGTGATGGGTGCCGACTATTCAATGCGTATCTGGCTCAAGCCTGACGCAATGGCACAGCACAACCTTATTCCGTCCGACATCTCTGCCGCCCTCTCGGAGCAGAACATTGAGGCGGCTCCGGGTCAGTTCGGTGAAACTGGCAATCAGGCGTTCCAGTACGTGATGCGCTACAAAGGTCGCTTGATTACGCCAGAAGAGTTTGACAAAATCATCATCCGCGCCGACAAGAACGGCAACGTGCTCTATCTCAAGGATGTCGCTTCGATGGAATTGGGTCGAGTAAGTTATGGCTTCAAGGGCAAGACAAACGGACACCAGTCGGCATCGGCAATGATTTTCCAGACCGCAGGCTCCAACGCAACGGAGGTTATCAACAGCGTACAACAGAAGATTACCGAGGCTGAGAAGGACCTTCCGAGCGGCTTGAAGTTTAGCGTGTCGATGAACACCAACGAGTTCCTCTATGCATCAATCGAAGAGGTTATCAAGACCTTGATTGAGGCGTTTATCCTCGTGTTCCTTGTGGTTTACGTGTTCCTTCAGGATTTGCGTTCCACCATCATCCCAGCCATCGCCATCCCTGTGGCGTTGATTGGTACGTTCTTCGGACTTTACCTCATCGGATTCTCCATCAACTTGCTTACACTCTCCGCCCTTGTGCTCGCGATTGCGATTGTGGTCGACGATGCCATAGTGGTGGTCGAGGCGGTCCACGCCAAACTCGACGAGGGCTACACCTCAGCCCGCACGGCAGCAATTGATGCGATGCGCGAGATTGGCAGTGCCATCATCTCCATCACGCTCGTCATGATGCTCGTGTTCATCCCAGTGTCGTTTATGTCGGGCACGTCGGGTGTGTTCTACCGCCAGTTCGGTTTGACCATGGCAATTGCCATCGGTCTGTCGGCATTGAACGCCTTGACCCTTTCTCCAGCATTGTGCGCAGTGTTCCTTAAGCCTCACACAGCAGAAGGCGAGAGCAAGAAACTCGGCATCGTGAAAGCATTCCACGAAGGTTTCAACAAGAACTTCTCGCGACTGCTCAAGCACTACAAGAAATGGACAGGCTTCTTCATCAACCATAAGATTACGGCCTTCGGCGTTGTGGCTGCCAGCATCGTGGCGCTTGCCGCAATGATGATGACCACATCTACAGCCCTCGTGCCTAACGAGGATACCGGTGTGCTCTTCTGTATGGTCAACATGCCGCCGGCAACATCACTCGAAAAAACTGAGGCAACGCTTGCCGAAGTGGACAAAGTGCTTGCTGCCAACCCAGCCATCGAGACCCGTACGGAGATTCTTGGCTATAGTTTCCTCGCCGGTCAGGGTAACACCTACGGTACGTTTATCGTGAAATTGAAGAACTGGAGCCAGCGTGGCAAGGGTCAGGACGCAACGAGCGTGCTTGGTCAACTCTACGGCGCTGTGGGTCAGACAATCAAGAGCGGTACGGTGCTTATGTTCCAGCCGCCAATGATTACCGGTTACTCCGTGACCAGCGGTTTCGAACTCCAGTTGCAGGACAAAACTGGTGGCGACATCGACAAGTTCTTCCAGGTTTACCAGCAGTTTATTGCTGCCCTCAACCAGCGTCCAGAAATCCAGCAGGCATACTCAACGTTCAACCCGACGTTCCCGCAATATATGGTCAACATCGACGTGGCAAAGACCAAGCAGGCTGGCATCAGCCCTACAACGGTGCTCACCACCCTGCAAGGCTACTATGGCGGTATGTATGTGTCAAACTTCAACCGTTTTGGTAAACTCTATCGTGTGATGATGCAGGCCGACCCAGCATCGCGTGTATCGCCAGAAACGCTCAACAACATCAAGGTGCGCGTGGGCAACGAGATGGCGCCTATCACCAACTTCATCACCCTTGAGCGTGTCTATGGCCCTGACATCATCTCGCGTTTCAACTTGTTTACGTCAATCTCCGTCAGCGGTACGCCTAACGTGGGCTACAGTAACGGTGACGCCATCCAGGCTATCCGCGAGGTTGCCGAGCAGACACTCCCTGTGGGCTACGGCTACGAATTTTCGGGTATGACCCGTGAGGAGCAAAACTCATCGGCATCGTCCACGGCAATCGTGTTCGGTCTCTGCTTGCTCTTCGTCTACCTCTTGCTCTCGGCACAGTACGAAAGTTATATCCTGCCGTTGTCGGTAATCCTCTCGATTCCGCTCGGTTTGATGGGTTCGTTCGTGTTTGCTAAGATATTCGGCGTGAACAACAATATCTATTTGCAAATCGGTTTGATCATGCTTATCGGTCTGTTGGCGAAGAACGCCATCCTTATCGTTGAGTTCGCCCTCGACCGCCGCAAGACGGGTATGAGTATCACTGGTGCGGCAATCGCTGGTGCAGCAGCACGTCTGCGCCCTATCTTGATGACTGGTTTCGCAATGGTCATCGGTCTGTTGCCGTTGATGTTTGCCAACGGCGTAGGTGCCAATGGTAACCGCGCTCTCGGTACGGGTGCCGTAGGCGGTATGCTTATCGGTATGATTCTCCAGGTGCTCATCGTGCCAGCATTGTTTGTGGCTTGCCAGAAGATTCAGGAGAAGATTCAGCCAATCAAGTGGAAAGACACCGACAACGCCGAAATCGACGACCAGATTGAGCAATATTCACGCAAGTAATTAAAAGTGTTATCAATGAACAAAAGCAAAATACTTAGCGCAGCTCTCGTAGTGGCAATCGCCACTACGACGGCAAGCTGCCACATCTATAAGAAATTCGAGATGCCCGAAGAAGGCATCGCCGGCGAAGTGGCTGCAGCCCAGAAGGAGGCTGTCGACTCGACTGCCCTCGGCAACCTGAAGTGGGAGCAGGTGTTTACCGACCCTCAGTTGCAGGCTCTCATCCAGATTGCCCTTGAAAACAATGTCAACTTGGAGAATGCCCGCCTCAATGTGGACATCGCCAACGCTCAGTTGCAGGGTGCCAAGTTGAGTTATCTGCCAAGCGTGGCTCTCACGCCAAACGGCGGCACTGCAAGTTACCGCGGCTCGAAAATCACCAAGGACACGTGGTCGTACTCGATTCCGGCTACGGCAAGTTGGGAAATCGACATCTTCGGCAAACTCCTCAACACAAAGCGCAGCGCTCAGGCGCAAGTGCTCCAGAGCGAGGCTTATCAGCAGGCGGTGCGCACGCAGATTATCAGCGGCGTGGCTAACTGCTACTACACCATCGCAATGCTCCAGCGCGAACTGCAAATCCTCAACGAAACGTCAGCCATCTGGCAGGAGAGCATCAAGACGATGCAGGACTTGAAAGAGGCTGGACGCTACAACGAGGTGGCTGTGGTGCAAAGCAAGGCTAACTATGCAAGCCTTCTCGCCACAATTCCGCAGGTGGAAGAGTCAATCCACAGTGCTAACAACTCGCTCTCGCTGCTGCTCAACCGCCCAGCGCAGACTTGGGTAGTGGATTCGTCCTACGAGCCTCAGTTCCCTGAATACATGGAGCAGGGTGTGCCTATGGTCTACCTCGCAGCGCGTCCCGACGTGCAGGCTTCAGAGCAGGCGTTCGCCATTGCCTACTATGCTACAAACCAGGCTCGCGCAGCGTTCTATCCGAGCCTGACAATCTCGGCTACTGGCGGTTTCTCCAACCTCCTCGGTTCGGCAATCTCCAACCCTGGCGGATGGTTCTACCAACTGGCAGCCCAACTCACTGCGCCGTTGTTCAGCCGCGGCAAGAACATTGCCACTCTCAAGGCTGCAAAGGCTCAGCAGCAACAGGCTCTCAACAACTTCGAGTACACGGTGCTTTCCGCAGGTGCCGAGGTGTCGGACGCCCTTGTTAGTTACAACAAGAACAAGGTGCGCAGCACGATGCTCGAAGAGCAAGTAAACCAACTGTCGAAGGCTGTGGAATACAACAACGACTTGATGAAGTATAGCACTGCCACCTATCTGGAAGTGCTCACTGCCCAACAGTCGTTGCTCAATGCGCAGATGTCGCAGTTGCAATGTGAACTTCAAGTGCGTCAAGCAGCCATCAGCCTCTATCAGGCTCTCGGCGGCGGACGCTAATTATAATTACCTTAAAGTGTTAAAACTATGATTAGTCCGTTAGCATTTGTCGACCCGGAAGCGAAACTGGGCAACGACGTGACAATTTATCCTTTCGCGTTTGTCGACAAGCATGTCGAGATTGGCGATGGCAGCATTGTGATGCCTCACGCAAGCATCATGGCTGGCGCACGCCTTGGCAAGAACGTGAAAGTCTATAATGGCGCTATCGTAAGCGCTACGCCTCAGGACTTCCGCTGGAAAGGCGAAAAGTCGTTTACTGAAATCGGTGACAACTCCGTAATACGCGAGATGGCAATCATCAACCGCAGTATTCATGAGGGTGGCAGCACGAAGATTGGCAACGACTCGTATGTGCTGGCTGAGTCGCACATCGGCCACGACACCGTGGTGGGCGACCACTGCGTAATCGGCAACAGCGTTGACGTTTCGGGCGATGTGCACATCGACAGTTGCACAATCCTCTCGACAGGCGTCAAGGTGTTTGAGAAGAGCCACATCGGCAAGTGGGCATTCATCAAGGGTGGATGCCGCGTGTCGGGCAATGTGCCTCCTTTCGTTATCCTTGCCCACAACCCTGCTGTCTACTACGGCGTTAACGCCACGATTATGCGCTACAAAAACAGTTTCAGCGAAGAGGACATCGACGACATTGCAAAGGCATATCGCCACATCTACCAGTGCAACATCTCGCTGTTCAACGCCGTGAAGCGTATCGAGGAGGACATCCAGGACTCGCCCGTGCGTCAGGACATCCTCGACTTCATCAAGGCCAACGACAACAAACTCGTAGCCCTGCCGAAACTCGACGTCTACTAAGACACTCAACCCTAAAGTAAAAACCAAAGGCTGCGCCCCGCGCAGCCTTTTTTATGCAGTAACATTTGGTTATCCCAGTATTGCCAGGATGGAGTAAAGCGGATAGTTGGTGAGCCAGTCCTGTTCGCGGTAGGGCGACATTGAAAGGCGCAAGCCGTGCAAGCCGGGGTTGCGGTCTACAAATGAGCGCAGGCTCTTGGCTTGAAGGTTTTCTTCTGCCTTTACCTCTATGGGCAGAATTTTGTCGTCCTTCTGTAGCAGGAAGTCAATCTCTCCGCGCGAATTGTCGGCAGACCAATAATAGATTGACAATGACGGAATGGTGGTAAGTTGCTGCAGGACGTATTGCTCTGTCAGAGCACCTTTAAAATCAGAGAACAGTACATTGCCAGCAAGTATGCTTCGGGCAGGGATGTTGCTCATAGCGCACATCAGACCGATGTCGGACATAAACAACTTGAAGGCGGCGAAGACTTCGTAGGCTGCCAATGGCAGTTGCGCCTTTTTGCAACGGTTCACCCGATGGACAAGTCCTGCGTCTTTCAGCCATTCTATAGCCAGTTCGAAATCCTTTGCGCGGGCACCAGTTTTCAGCATGCCGTAGATGAATTTTTTGTTCTCTTTGGCAAGTTGGGCAGGGATGGAGCGCCAAGCCATCCTGATGCGTGGCACTTCAATGGCTGGGGCATGCTTTGAAAAGTCGCGCTCGTAGGCTTCGAGTATAGCATTCTGGATTGAACGCACTTTGTCCAGATTGTTGTCGGCGGCAAACGATGCAACGGCAGCAGGCATACCTCCCACAAAGTAGTATTGGCGCAGGCGTTCCTCAAACTTGGCACGGAACATCGTAATCATCTGCCAGTCCTTTGCCATAAGCAAATCAACCATTTTGCCCTCGCCAATGGCATCGAGAAATTCAAGGAACGAGAGAGGATAGAGCGGAAGAAAATCCACTTTGCCAACAGGGAATGAATCATTCTTGTGCATGGCAATCCCCAAAAGCGAACCGGCAGCCACGATGTGGTAATGTGGCGCTTTTTCGGCAAAATATTTAAGGGCAGTGATGCCGCGTGTCGCTTCCTGAATTTCGTCGAGGATGATGAGCGTGTCTTCGTCAATGCTAACCCCTGTGCTCCATTCCAGACTGGCGATGATGCGCGGAATGTCGAAGTCGTGCTCAAACAATCCGCGGAGCGTGTCGTTGTCTTCAAAGTTGACATAGGCATACTTCGGATATGCCTCTTTGGCAAATTCCTGCATCAGCCAAGTCTTGCCCACCTGACGCGCTCCAAGCATAATCAGCGGCTTGCGGTCGTTGCTCTCTTTCCACTTGTATAACTCTTTGATGGCGTTTCGCTTCATAATAGTCTGATTTGTCGGTCGTAAAGTTAATGCTTTTGGGCGACAACTACAAAAAGTCGAACTGAAAAGTGTGGAAAATCACAGAAAGTCGAACTAAAAAGTGTGGAAAACCGCAAAAAGTCGAACTAAAAAGTGTGTTGTGGTGCGGCAATAATTTTTTTTATTGTGCTATTGTGGACAAATTGTTAACTTTGAACAACAATTAGAAGCCTAACATGTTGCGAATATGAATAAGATTATAGAAAAGACACATTTTTCAGAAAATGTTGTAAAACTTGTAGTTGAGGCTCCGCTCATTGCGCGTGCGCGACGGGCGGGACACTTTGTGATTGTCCGTGCCGACGAGCACGGCGAACGCATCCCTCTGACCATTGCCGATAGTGACACGAAAGCCGGCACCATTACGCTTGTGGTACAGGCCGTGGGACGCTCCACCCGCAAGATTTGCGGCAAGGAGGTGGGCGACTTCCTGCACGATGTGGTAGGTCCTCTCGGACAAGCCACGAGGATTGAGAATTTCGGCACGGTGGTGTGCTGTGGTGGCGGCGTTGGCGTTGCCCCTCTTTTGCCTATCATCAAGGCTATGAAGGCCGCTGGCAACAAGGTTGTTAGTGTGCTTGCTGGTCGCACCAAAGATTTGATTATACTTGAAGATGAGGTGCGTAAATGGAGCGACGAGGTGGTTGTGATGACCGACGACGGCTCGTATGGCACGAAAGGTCTCGTCACCGACGGCGTGGAGATGGTAATCAAGCGCGAGAAGGTGGATCAGGTGGTGACCATCGGTCCAGCAGTGATGATGAAATTCGTGGCGTTGCTCACGAAGAAGTACGACATCCCTACCGTTTGCTCGCTCAACACCATTATGGTCGACGGCACAGGAATGTGTGGCGCCTGCCGCGTTACGGTGGGTGGCAAGACACGCTTCGTCTGCATCGACGGACCTGAATTTGACGCTCACCAAGTGGATTTCGACCAGATGATGATGCGCCTTCACGCTTACGACAACGACAATAAAAACTGACCGACATGGAAATCAACGACGAAAAATCATATAACCGCGCCTTGCCTTGGCGCGAAGCGCTCCGCAAGTCGAAAACTGCCAAAGAGCGCACATCAATAGCCCGTGCAAAGATGCCCGAATTGGCTCCCGACTATCGCGTAACCTGCAACGAGGAGGTTAATCAGGGACTTACCGAGGAGATGGCTCTGCTTGAAGCCACACGCTGCCTTGACTGTCCCGACCCACAATGCGTTACGGGTTGCCCGGTGGGTATTGACATTCCAGGATTTATCAAAAACGTAGAGCGCGGTGAGTTTGCCGAAGCGGCTAAAGTAATCAAGAAGACGAGTGCTCTGCCAGCGGTGTGCGGACGTGTATGTCCGCAGGAGAAGCAGTGCGAAAGCCAGTGCATCTACCACCGCAAGATGAAAAAGGACGCAGTGGCAATCGGCTATCTGGAGCGTTTCGTGGCTGACCGTGCACGCACTAGCGGCGACGCGGCGGCTGTCGAGCCAGTGAAGAGCAACGGCGTGAAGGTGGCAGTCGTGGGCAGTGGTCCTTCGGGATTGGCTTTTGCCGGCGACATGGCGAAAAAGGGCTATGCCGTTACAGTGTTTGAGGCGCTGCATGAGATTGGTGGCGTGCTGAAGTATGGCATCCCCGAATTCCGCTTGCCAAACAAAATTGTCGATGTGGAAATCGATGGCCTGCGCAAACTTGGTGTGGAGTTTCAGCCTAACTGCATCGTGGGCAAAACCTTGTCGTACGACGATTTGCACGAAATGGGCTTCAAGGGCATTTTCGTGGCTTCTGGTGCAGGACTGCCGCGGTTTATGAATATCCCTGGCGAGAACCTCAATGGTGTGATGTCGAGCAACGAATTTCTCACGCGCGTCAACCTGATGGGCGCTACTCGCGATGACGAGGACACCCCAGTGCTTCACGGCCACAACGTGGCTGTGGTGGGCGGCGGCAACACTGCCATGGACTCTGTGCGCACCGCACGACGTATGGGTGCGGAAAACGTGATGCTCATCTATCGCCGCTCGGAGGAAGAGATGCCTGCCCGCCGTGAAGAGATAAAGCATGCCAAGGAAGAAGGTGTGCGTTTCCTCACGCTCCACAACCCGCTCGAATATCTTGGCGACGACAAAGGTCATGTGTGCACTATGCGCCTCCAGGAGATGGAACTCGGCGAGCCAGATGCTTCGGGTCGCCGCAAGCCTGTACCTGTGGAAGGTGCTGTCGAGAATGTGCCTGTCGACTTGGTAATCGTGAGTGTCGGCGTTTCGCCAAACCCATTAATCCCGAATGCAATTCCGCAACTCGAGGTTAGCCAGCGCGGCACTATCGTGGTCGACGAGACAACGATGCGCTCGTCGTTGCCCGACATCTATGCCGGCGGCGACATTGTGCGCGGCGGCGCAACGGTGATCCTTGCCATGGGCGACGGCCGCAGGGCTGCAGCGCAGATGGCTGCCGAGTTGGAAAAGAAATAGTAACTACATTAAAGAAATACTTATGGAGAACTTCAAGATTACTGCAATAGGCTTGATGTCGGGCACGTCGCTCGACGGCCTTGACGTGTGTTGTGCCACCTTCACCAAAACCGACGGACGGTGGAATTTCACCATCGATGCGGCGCGCGGCTACGACTACACCGCCGAGATGAAACGCCTGCTCGGCACGGAGGTGCAACGCATGTCGGCCTACGACTTTGTCGCATTCCATAGCGAGTACGGCAAGTTTCTCGGCGAGCGTGTGGCTGACTTTATTAAAGAGTTTGGCGTAAAGCCCGATATCGTGGCATCGCACGGTCACACCGTGTTCCACGAACCGCAGAAGCGCATCATGTGCCAGATTGGCGACGGTGCGGCCATTGCTGCAGCGGCGCGTGTGCCTGTGGTGAGCGATTTCCGCCGCCTCGACATTATGCTCGGCGGTCAGGGCGCTCCGCTCGTGCCTATCGGCGACCGTCTGCTCTTCGCTGACTACGACTATTGCCTTAACATTGGAGGTTTCTCCAACATTTCGTTTGAGTGCGATGGCAAGCGCCTGGCGTTCGACATCAGCCCGGCTAACTATGTGCTTAACCACTACTGCCGCCAGCGCGGTATGGAGTTTGACCGCGACGGACTGATTGCCCGCATCGGAATGGTTGATGCGCAACTGCTGTCGAAACTCGACAGTCTGCCATTCTATGCGCAGACAGGTGCAAAGTCATTGGGTAGGGAATGGGTTGAGAAAGAGATTTATCCGCTCATCGATGCCGAACAATTGGACTTTGCCGACACCCTTGCCACCTTCACCGAGCATGTAGCCCGGCAGATTGCCCGCGTGGTGGAGCGCTATCCCAAGGACAACGCCCGCATGCTGATTACGGGCGGCGGCGCACTCAACGTCTATATGGTGGAGCGTATCCGCACGTTGTCGAAATGTCGTGTCGAAAGACCATCGCGGCAGATAATCGAGTTTAAGGAAGCGTTGATTTTCGCCTTTCTTGGTGCGCTCTATATGGCAGACGAGGTGAGTTGCCTCTCGTCGGTTACCGGCGCAGCGTGCGACAACATCGGCGGTATGCTTTTCAAGATTTAGACCGTCGGAGCATATAAATAACAAAGCCGCATCCTTTCGGGGGTGCGGCTTTGTTGTGCTTGCTGTGATTTGTCAATCTTATTTGCTTGCTGGAGCAGGAGCGGCAGGAGTTTTTGCTGCTGGGGCTGCTGCAGGCGCTGCGTCCTTCTTTGCGCTCGGAGTGTTGAAGTTGCCAGGAGCGGTAGTCGCTTGTGCAGGGGCATCCTGAGTGCGTGATTTCATTTCAGTGCTGCCGTTGCCAATGAAGAAAGCGGAAGCGATGCTGAGCACGCAGATTACGATGGCGAGAGTCCAAGTGGCTTTCTCAACGAAACTGTTGGTCTTGCGCACACCCATGATTTGGTTTGAACTTGCAAAGTTGGAAGCCAAACCGCCACCTTTAGATTTTTGAATCAAAACGATGCCAATCATCAAGATTGAAGCAATCACTATGAAAATTACTAATGCTTTGAACATTTCTGTTATTGTTTATTTTGTTTATATTTCTCGTTTTCAATAAGTTTCCTAAGGAAACGCATTTGGTCTGCAAAGTAAATACTTTTTTCCGAATAATTCAAACTTAATGATTGAATTATTTCCAGCGCCTTCTCGAATTTGTGTTGGCGTATGTAGATCTTTGCCAGACTCTCGCTGAGCGACGATGGGTCTGCCTCGCTTGCTGCCGCAGGTTTTGGTGTTTTGGGCGCAGGCGCTTTCTCTTTTTTCGGCTCTGCCTTCACTGGCGTTTCGGTCGGCGTCTCTGCCGGTGCATCAGCAGGGGTGAAGCGGCTGCCGGGCTGCTGACTTTCCGCTATGAATTTGTCTATCAGTCGGTCCTGCTCGCTCTGCTCGCCTTCGGGAGCCTGTGCGCCGCTCTTTTCTTCCTCTTGAGCAAGCACTTGCGAATAGTCGGGCGTAGGGTTGAAGATGCGTTGCTCAAGGGCGCGCACCTCGTTGGAGTCGTTGTTGCCGAAGGTGTCGAGAAAATGCGTAATGGTGTCCATCGTTGATTTAGTCGCGGGTTTGGATTCTTTGTTGAATTTCCGCAATTCGTTGCCTCCTTCGCCCACAAGGTAGTAGAGGTCGGTGCGGTTGCATATTGTTGTGGCTGCCGATGAGCGGAGTTTGTCGCGTTGCTCGGTGGTCAGCGTGTCGTCCTGCATGCGGAGAATCGTTGCCGGCAAGAAATAAGGATAGTCCGCCATCAGCGAGTAGTAGAGGTCGCTACTGATGGCTGCCCCTGCGGAAAGGGCGTTGTCGAAATTCCTTGCTCTGTCGGTCTTCTCCATTCCAAGAAAGTTTTTTTACCAGTTGCCGGCAGTGGCATTGAATATTAGTAACACCAGTTCGTCGCAGATTTCTTCACACAGTTGATCCTGCACGGAGGTGAGCATCTCCGACGAGTCGAAGTCGCGGAAGGCGGAGAACGTCTGGTCGACGGAGTTGTTTGGCTGCTTGTGGTCGGTGTATTTCACGCGCACCGTGATGGTGAGGCGCGTCTTCGAGGCGTAGGCGTTTTCTGTCACCGCCTGTGGCGTGAGCGCATAGCCCGTGATTTCGCCTTCCACCGACAGGTCGGTGTTAGAACTGTCCACGATGTGCAGACGCGTCTGCTTGGTGTAGGTATCGACGAGTTTGTTTTCAAACATCGGCTGCAGCGGTGCGTAGACCATCGCCGCGCGGATGGGGAACTGACCGATGTTGATGGTCTTGTAGATTGTGTAGTCGATGGCAGCGCCATTCAGTTTGTAACTGATGGTGCATGCGCTCAGTGCGACAATCATGATGGCCGCAACCCATATATATTTCAGTCTGTTCATTCCAGTCCGTATTCCTTGATTTTTCTGTAGAGTGTGCGCTCCGAAATTTTCAGTTCCTCGGCAGTCTTCTTGCGCTTGCCGTCGTTGCGCTCAAGCGACCGGCGGATTGTTTCGCGCTCGGTGTCCTCAAGCGTCATTGCCGTGTCGTCGGTGATTTCCTCGCCTCCCAGTTCAGTGTTGTGCTCCTGCTCCACGGTGTAGGTGTGGGCTGGCAACACAGGCTGCGTGATGAAATTCTTCTGCAGGTTCTTTATCGTGCCAGTAGGGCGAGCGTTGCTATGGGCTGATTCCGAGATTTCATCGCGCAGGTTGTCAATCTCCTTGCGCATCTCGAAAATCATCTTGAAGAGCATCTCGCGCTCAGCCTCGTAGGAGTGGTGCACCTCGCCGGTAGCGAGAGCCGGAGTGAAGTCGCCTCCAGCGTAGGGGAGGTACTTGTTCACGTCCTCCGCTGTGATTTTCCGACCAGCATCGAAGAGCGAAATCTGCTCGATGAGGTTCTTGAGTTGGCGCACGTTGCCCGGCCAGCGGTAGGCGAGTAGAGCATTTTTCGCACTGTCGTCGAGTTCGATGGCTGGCATGCGGTATTTGTCGGCAAAGTCACGGCTGAATTTGCGCGATAGCAGTATGATGTCGTCGCCGCGGTCGCGCAGAGGCGGCACGGCAATGAAGATGGTTGACAGACGGTAGAAGAGGTCCTCGCGGAAGCGTCCTTCGGCTACGGCTTTTTGCATGTTCACGTTGGTGGCAGCCACCACGCGGATGTTGGTTTTCTGCACCTCCGACGAGCCCACTTTGATAAATTCGCCCGACTCCAGCACGCGCAGCAGGCGAGCCTGAGTGGTGAGCGGCAACTCAGCCACCTCGTCGAGGAAGATTGTGCCGCCGTTGGCTTCTTCAAAGTAGCCCTTTCGGGAAGATATGGCCCCCGTGAATGCTCCCTTTTCGTGTCCGAAAAGTTCGGAGTCGATGGTGCCTTCTGGGATTGCTCCGCAGTTCACGGCAATGTATTTGCTGTGCTTGCGCGAACTGAACGCATGGATTATTTGTGGAAAAAATTCCTTTCCGGCACCACTTTCGCCATTGATAAGCACCGACAAGTCGATAGGCGCAACCTGCAGCGCGCGACCCACAGCGGCCATCAGCGCCGGCGAGTTGCCGATTATCCCGAAGCGTTGTTTTGCTTCTCTTATTTCGGGGGTTATATCTGCTGCCATAAACTGTTCTCCATACTTTAAGCTTACAAAGATAATAAATTTGAGGGGTACTTTGGCAAGTGTGGTGGCAATATAACACATTTTTAGGCTTGAATAGTCGCAGATAATACATAACTTTGCCGTATGGACGAAACGATGAAGATTGCTGTGGTGCAGCACGATATTGTGCCCGGCTCAGTGGCGGAAACGCTTGATAGGGTAGGCGCGCTTGCTGAGAAGTGCGCTGGTGCCGACTTGCTGGTGCTTCCCGAGATGTTTGCTACTGGCTTTGATGTGGCAGATGCCTCAATCGCAGAGCCTCCCGAAGGGCGCATATTTCAATGGATGAAACAGTTGGCTGCACGGCTTCTCTTGGCAGTGGCAGGCAGTGTTGCCGTTGCCGACGGCGGCAGTTGCCGCAACCGTCACTATTTCGTTCTCCCCGACGGCAGTTACCGCTACTACGACAAGCGCCATCTGTTCTCCTTCGGCGGAGAAGACAACCTATACAGTCCCGGCGACGGGCGTGTGGTGGTCGATTATAAAGGTGTGCGCTTCCTGCTGCAGACGTGCTACGACCTCCGTTTCCCCGTGTTTTCGCGCAACAGGGGCGACTACGATGTGGCAATCTATGTGGCGAGTTGGCCGTCGTCGCGCATCTCGGCATGGGATGCGTTGCTGCCGGCGCGCGCCATCGAAAACGTGTGCTACGTCGTCGCCTCCAACCGCATCGGCGCAGTCGATCGGCTTGCCTACAACGGGCATAGCCGCATCATTGACTATCTCGGGCGCGATATGGCTACGCTCGGCTCTGGCGAAGAGGGCATACTCATGGCTGAAATCGACCTTGACAAACTGCAGGCGTTCAGGAAGAAATTCCCAGTGCTTGCTGATGCCGATGCCTTTACCCTCTCTGAATGAGGGATTTTTGGCGGATAATCACCCTCGGCGGGCGATATTTCGTATTGTCGGTTAAAACACGTAACTTTGCAGACACAAAAACAATATCAAAAAACTGAAAATCATGTCAACTTACACAGAAGACAAACGTAAAGTCACAACACGCCGTTTGCTCGAAATGAAGCAACGCGGTGAAAAAATATCTATGCTTACCGCCTACGACTATTCGATGGCGAAACTCATCGACGAGGCTGGAATGGACGTAATCCTCGTGGGCGACTCTGCATCCAACGTGATGGCGGGCAACGTGACCACATTGCCGATGACCCTCGACCAGATGATCTACCACGGCAAGTCGGTGATGCGTGCCGTGAACCGCGCTCTTGTGGTGGTGGATATGCCGTTTGGCTCTTATCAAGGCAACTCCAAGGAGGCTCTCGCGTCGGCAATCCGCATCATGAAGGAAACACACGCCGACTGCGTGAAACTCGAAGGTGGCGCTGAAGTGCGTGAGTCGATTGAGCGCATCCTTTGCGCTGGTATCCCCGTAATGGGTCACCTCGGTCTCACTCCGCAGTCAATCAATAAGTTCGGCTCTTACACCGTGCGTGCACGCGAGGAAGCCGAGGCAAACAAACTCGTTGCCGATGCCAAATTGCTTGAAGAAATTGGCTGTTTCGCCATCGTGCTTGAGAAGATTCCAGCAGTACTCGCTGAGAAGGTGGCTAAAGAACTCACAATTCCGATTATTGGCATCGGTGCCGGTGGTGGCGTTGACGGTCAGGTGCTCGTGATGCACGACATGCTCGGCATCAACAAAGGTTTCTCGCCACGTTTCCTGCGCCGCTACGCAGATGTGGGCACAATCATCACCGACGCGGTTGCCAAATACATCGAGGATGTGAAAACCTCCGACTTCCCTAACGAAAAAGAGCAATACTAAAGGCTTCGCAGACAACTGCGACAAAATAAAGGCAGCGATGGCAGTTACCCAGAGTGGGAGCGCCGTCGCTGCTTACTTTTTTGCTATTTGTGCACATATAGCCGCCACTAATGACGGGAGGACTAAGGAAAGGATGTAGACGGTAATCCATCCGCCGACTATTCCTGCCAACCCTCCGATAATCGTCACAATGTTGGCAATGTGCATGTATTTGATGTTAAGTTTAACCCACGCTTCGTCCTTCTCCCTCTGCGCGGGGTCGTCGCTCATCTTAAATCCCGCAATCATGTTTGGGTTCATCATTATTAGGCGGATGCTTCCGTAGATTATCCCGACTACAAAAATAAGCACCACCAGCATAACTATCTTATCTGCCATTGTTTGTGCGGTTTAAGTGTGTTGTGGAATTACTTGTAGAGCATCACGATACTGCCTGCCGTTATAAGCGACACGCCGATTAGTGTCTTGACGCTCACCGTCTCTTTCAGAAAGATGAAGGCAAGGCACACGGTGATGGCAACGCTGAGTTTGTCGATAGGTGCCACCTTGCTCACGTCGCCCAGTTGCATTGCCTTGAAATAGAAGAGCCACGATAAGCCTGTGGCGCATCCCGACAGGATGAGAAATATCCATGTGTGTCCAGGGATTGACTTGACCTCTGTCTGGTGATTACCCACGAGCACTATGCCCCAGGTGATTATGAGGATGATGGTGGTGCGGATGGCTGTGGCGAGGTCCGAATTGATGTCTTTCACACCCACCTTGGCAAAAATCGCTGTGAGTGCGGCAAAAATTGCCGAGAGCAATGCATAGAATTTCCACATAATTCAATCGTTTTTAAAACAACGCAGGGGAGACGCATTGCTACGGCTCCCCTGCTGCTATTGAGAGTTTTTTCTTTATTTGCGTTTGCCTTTCTGCTGCTCGCGGAGCATTGCTTCCTGGCGTTTTTGTGCCTCTTCGAGGCGTGCCATGAACTTGCTCTTCTTGCGAGGCTTCTTTGCGTTTTCAGCCATCTTTGCGCGCACCTTGTCTTCGTTGATGAAGTAGCGGATTGCGTAGGTTTGGATGATGGTGATGAGCAACGAAAGAAGGTAGTAGTAACTCAAGCCAGCAGCATACTCGTTGAAGAACACGAGGAACATTACTGGCATCAGGTACATCATCCATTTCATGCCTGGCATCTGGTTGTTCGACGGGTTGGACTGCATGTTGATGTAGGTGTAGAGCACATTGACTACCGTCATCAAGAGGCAGAACAGACTCAAGTGGTGTCCGAAAATCCAGTTGATGATAGGTATGTTGGCTTTCCACTCAAGAATCATGTCAGGAGCCGATAGGTCGGGCGCCCAGAGGAACGACTCGCCGCGGAGGTCGATGCACGATGGGAAGAACGAGAACATTGCCACAAGGATAGGCATCTGGAGCAGCAATGGCAAGCATCCGCTCATCGGGTTGGCACCAGCGCGGTTGTAGAGTTCCATTGTCTTCTGTTGGCGCTTCATCGCATTCTCCGTGCCTGGATATTTCTCGTTGAGAGCCTTGATGTCTGGCGCAAGCACGCGCATCTTGGCCTGCGAAGAGTAACTCTTGTAGGTGAGCGGGAACAGGATGAGTTTGATGAAGATTGTGAGCAACAGGATGATGATGCCGTAGTTGAGGTCCATGCGTCCGAGGAAGTTAAACACTGGGATGATGATGCCAGTGTTGATCCAGCGGAAGAGTTTCCATCCCAACGGAATCACGCGGGTGAGTTGCAGGTCTTCGTCGGGCGAAATCTTGTCGTCGAACGATGCAAGCAGTTTGTACTCGTTCGGGCCGAGGAAGAAGTGGAACGACGCGGGCTTCGGATTGTCGATGTTGTAGTCCAACGTACTTGTGAACGACACGTTCTTCATAAAGTTGTCGTGGTCGGGCGAGTTTTTGTCGATTACCTCGCTCTTCATAGGCGCTGCGCCGATGAAATATTTGTCTGCGATAAGGATGCCCGAGAAGAATTGGTATTTGAAGCCTACCCATTTCAGGTGGTTGTTGGTTTTCTCGTCGTCGTTGCTGGTCTCGCTGAGGTTGTCAACGTCGCCGTCGCCGCCGGCATACTTATAGAACACGCCGCTGTTGCGCTCCTCGAATGTCTGACCTTTCTCGTGGCGCATCATCTTCTGTGTCCATTGGAAGTCCATTGTCGACACGTTGGATGCAATCACTGCCTTCATGTTCTGCTGCACCAGTTCCATGCGCACAAGGTAACTGTTGTGCGGCAAGGTGTAGCGGATGCCGAAGTACACTCCGTTGCCGAAGTCGAGTTTCATCAGCACCGTTGAGTCGTTCTCCTGCACAGGAGTGAAGTTAAACTCCTGAGTGTCGAAGCGGTGGGTGTCGGTGTTGATGGCAAAGCCGTAGGAGTTGTTCGTGCCGTCGAAGAGCACACAGTTGCCTTCCTTGCCATTTTGGAATGCATTGTATTTCTTCAGCGTAGCCTTCGAAATCTGTCCGCCTTTCGACGAGAGGTCAATCGACAGAAGTTCGTTTTCGAGTTTCACAGTGGTGTTGCTTCCGCCCACAAACTGCACGAAGTCGGAATATTGAGCCACCTTGTCGGCTGCTTCGCGCACGCTTCTCAGCGCTGCGGTGTAAACCATGCGGTTGTCGGCCGACGCTACGTGGCGCAGGTCTTCGAGGCTGACCGCTATGCCGCCGTCCATAGTCACCGAGCCGCTAAGGCTATCGGCTGCCACGGCGAGGCTCACGTTGCCGCTGTTGAGCACGGTCTTGTCGTCTTCCTTCTTGCCGTATTGGGCAACGATATTCTTGATTCGGGCAAACTCTTCATTGCCGAGGCTGTCGGCAGTCACTGCTTCAGCCTTCTTTTCGGCTTGTTTTTCTGCCTGTTCGGTTGCCGGCTGTTGACTGTCGTCGTTACCCGAGTTGAGCATCGAAAATCCGAAGATCACAACGCCCATCAGCAACAAGCCGATAATCGTGTTTTTGTCCATTCTTTAACTTTCTGTTTGATTTTACTGTTTCTGTTTATTTCTTGTTGTCGATTGCAGCCTTTACGAAACTGAGGAACAATGGGTGCGGCGACAACACTGTGCTGCTGTATTCTGGGTGATACTGCGTGCCGATATACCATTTCTTGTCGGGCAATTCAACAACTTCAACCAAATGTGCATCAGGGTTTTCGCCCACGCATTTCATACCGGCTGCTTCAAACTGCGCGCGGTATTCTTCGTTGAACTCGAAGCGGTGGCGGTGGCGCTCGCTGATGTGGGTCGTGCCATAGGCTTCGGCTGCCTTCGAGCCTTCCTTGAGCACACAGTCGTAGGCGCCGAGACGCATCGTGCCGCCCATGTTGGAGATGCTCTTCTGCTCCTCCATGAGGTCAATCACGTTGTAAGGTGTCTGCGGGTTCATCTCCGTACTGTTGGCGTCCTTCAAGCCGAGCACGTTGCGGGCATACTCAATGACCATGCACTGCATGCCGAGGCAGATGCCAAACGTTGGCTTGTCGTGCTCACGACACCATTTCAAGGCGGCAAACTTGCCTTCGATGCCACGCTGACCGAATCCTGGGGCTACAACCACGCCGTCCATGTCCTTGAGCAACTCTTCTGCGTTGCCGTCGTTGATTTTTTCGGAGTGGATGCTCACGAGTTTCAGTTTGCGGTTGTTGTAGGTCGCTGCCTGGAACAATGCCTCGTTGATTGACTTGTAGGCATCCTGAAGTTCCACGTATTTGCCCACAAGACCGATAGTTACGGTCTCGGTTGCACTCTTCATCTTGTCGAGGAAGGCAACCCACTGGGTCATATCTGGCTCGCCCTCGTAAGGCGTATTGGTCTTTTTGAGGATAATCTCGTCGAGATGCTGCGCATGCATACCCATCGGCACTTCGTAGATGCTCGGCATGTCGATGGATTGGATAACGGCATCGGGCGAAACGTTGCAGAACAACGCCACCTTGCGGCGCATTGCCACTGGAATATCTTTCTCTGTGCGGAGAATTAGCACATCTGGTTGAATACCAACCTCTTGCAACTGCTTCACGGAGTGCTGCGTAGGTTTGGTCTTCAATTCCTTTGCCGCGTTGAGGAACGGCACGTAGGTCAAATGGATGCAGATGCAGTTTGAGCCGAGTTCCCACTTCAACTGACGCATACTCTCGAGGAATGGCAACGACTCGATGTCGCCCACCGTGCCGCCGATTTCAGTAATCACGAAGTCGAATTTGCCAGTGTTGCCGAGGAGTTTCACATCGCGCTTGATTTCGTCGGTGATGTGAGGGATAATCTGCACCGTCTTGCCGAGGTAGTCGCCGCGGCGCTCCTTGTCGATAACGCTCTGGTACACACGACCTGTGGTGATGTTGTTGGCGCGTGTGGTCTGCACATTGGTGAAACGCTCATAGTGACCGAGGTCGAGGTCGGCTTCGTGGCCGTCGACAGTCACGTAGCATTCGCCGTGTTCGTAGGGGTTAAGTGTACCCGGGTCGATGTTGATATACGGGTCAAACTTCTGGATTGTCACTCTAAAGCCGCGAGAAAGAAGCAATCGGGCCAATGACGAAGAAATGATTCCTTTGCCAAGCGAAGAAACCACGCCTCCGGTTACGAAGATATATTTCGTTTCCACTCTGATTATTATTTTTTTGCAAAAGTAGTGCAAATCGAGAGAAGAACAAAACAAACTCGTTTGATTTTGTTCTATAGAAACGGTGTCATATAAAACGGAATGCACTTGAGTGCCCCGTCCTTGCGCATATCTTTGTCGTGGATAAGATATGCTTGCTGTATCCGTGATGAGTATTTCTGCATAAAATTGTCGATTGATGCATGTCGTTTCGACTGCGACGACTTGACCTCAATAGCACTAATTTTTCCTCCGTCAGGTATCAGAAAGTCTACCTCGTAGTTTCTCTTTCCGTCTTCCGTAGGCCATGTGTGGTAATAGAGTTTCTTTCCCGATGCCACAAGCATCTGCGACACAATGTTTTCATATACATATCCGAGATTGGCTGTAAGTTTGTCGGTCAGAAGTTTTTTGTAGATTACATTGCTTGTGAAGTCCGAATCCCAAAAGGCAAGAGTGACAAACAATCCTGTGTCTCCGCAAAACAGTTTAAAGCAGTCTGGATTGATGTGCATAGCAAGCCCTGCGCTCGGGTCGTTGGAATGATAAGCCATGTTGGTCGTCATTGATTCCCTCAAGATTGAAAGTGAAGTGGCAAGTCGGTCTACCCGTCCGCCGTCAATGACACTGCCCACTTGATAACGCAAAGCGTTGGAGTTCAACTGTGCAGGTATGGCGTGAAACAAGATAGACGTTTTGCCAGATGAGTCCAACTCGTAGAAATCTGCGTCATACAGATTGATGATGTTTCTCTTCACTTGGTCTACACGACTTAAATCCATCGTGTCGAGATATGTGTTTACCGCTTGTGGCATACCACCGACAAGCAAGTAAAGCCGAAAATCCATCATAAGTTTTCTGTTGGTAGCATCTCCCAGTGGCATCCATTTCTCAAAGAGGTTCTTCACAAGTGGCATTGTGGCAGTGTCTCCCAAAGCCCAGCGAAATTCCTCATAATCCATCGGGTACATGGTAATTCTCCGCTCCTCGCTCGGTATGAGAATTTTTGTGCCGTCTGTCTTGGGGCGTTTTTTCATCTTTATACCAAGCAATGAGCCAGTTTCGATGTAATGATAGCGACCATCCTTCACAAGATGCTTTATTGCTTGACGCGCCAACGGCCATTTCTGTATTTCGTCAAATACAATCAATGATTTGCCGGGGACAAGACTTACGCCGCAGTTCACTTGAAGAACGGTAAACAACAAGTCCAAATTGGATATGTCGGCGAATGCTTCCTTTACAACCTTGCTCGCAACGGAGAAATCAATGAGGAGATAACTGTCATACTCATTTCTTGCAAATTCTTCGACAATTGTTGATTTGCCGACACGTCTTGCACCCTCGATAAGGAGTGCCGTGCTGCCGTTGTCTTGTTCCTTCCATTCAAGAAGTTTTTGGTAGATTTTGCGTTTAAAAATTCGTTCTGACATAGTCGTTGATTTCCGTGCGGTTACAAATAATTGATTTTACGCTGTAAATGTACTCATAATCACTGAGTTCTGCAAGGGTTGATTTGAAAAATGTCAAGATTCGCAAAATTTTTCTCCCCAAAAGTGACAGGATTCGCAAAATTTTTTACCCCGAAAGTGACAAGATTCGCAAAATTTTGAGTGCGAAGGGTCGCCGCCGAGGGTTAAATTCTCAGCGAAAGTCCTTCTTGGGCGAGGACGGTGTTGGGGAACGTCTGCCGCGCTTCGTCGAGCAGCGGAGTTTCGTCGAGATAGCGCGACGAGTAGTGCCCGATGACCAGACGTTTCACGCCAGCATCGGCGGCAATGCGCGCAGCGTCGGCGGCTACGGTGTGGCACGTCTGCCGTGCCCGCTTGCGAAGGTCGGACAAGAATGTGGATTCGTGATAGAGCAAGTCAGCCCCTTTCACGGCTTCGGCAACCGCCTTGAGCGGCAGAGTGTCGGAGATGTAGGCGTAGGTGCGCGACGGGTCGGCATCCGTGGTGAGTTCGGCATTCGGCACGACAATGCCCTCGGGCGTAACATAGTCGTCGCCTGCCTTGATGTTGCCGCGGCGGCATTCCGACACTTGCCATCGCAGCAGTGCATCGGGGTTGAGGTGACGGGCTTTGGGCTTTTCCTTGAAAATGAACCCTACGCACGGTAGCCGGTGCACTAATGGTACGGTGGAAACGGTGAGTGAGCGGTCCTCGTAGATTACGTTTTGCCCGTGGGCATACGGCTCGAACCGCACGCAAAGGTCGTGCGCCGAATATTCGAGCAAAGGTTTGAACAGAGCAACGCCCTCCTCTGGCAGATGGATTACAGTTTCTCCGTCAAGCCCAGTCAGCCCCATGGTGGAGAGCAGTCCTGGCAGACCGTAGCAATGGTCGCCGTGGAGATGCGAGATGAAGATGTGGCGCAGATGGTTAAACTTGCAGCGAGCGCGCATCAGTTGCGATTGCGTGCCTTCTCCACAGTCGATGAGAAACGACTTGTTGCCCACGCAAACCAACTGTGCACTAGGATTGTGGCGGGGTGTAGGCTTCGCCGACCCGCATCCGAGTATTGTTACCGTAAACTGTTCCATACCGATGCAAAATTACGTAAATTTTTTATGAAAAAAGGATGCTTTTGCCTTGCAAAAAGTTTGAAAATTCCGCAACAACATTTAATTTTGTCACGGATAATTGCTAAACACCATCGCTTATGAGGACCTTGCAAAAACTAATGTGCGGAAGTACAGCAGTTGTAGCATGTATTGGATTGCTCTTGACTGCAACTTCCTGCGACAAGGATTTTGACTTGTCGCAACTTGACACTGGTATGACAGTAGGCGGCAGTCTGTCTGTGCCCATCGGAACGACCGACACCCTTCGCCTCTCACGTCTTATAGAGACGACCAACAACTTGAAGATTGACGACAACGGCGTGTATGCCCTTACCTTCGACGGCACAACCATGCTCGACATCAACCCGGTTGAGGGTGTGAAAATCAAGGGTATGAGTACTGAGCCCGTTTATCACGGCATCGACATCCCGTCGTTTTCCGGCGTGGTGCCGTCGCTGCCCATCTCTGCTCCGGTCAATGCAACTTTGCACATCGACGCAATGCAGGACATCCCCGATGAAATAGACGCACTCTACACGGTGGGAATATACCCGACGAACACCACGATGCACCTTAAACTATCGTCGTCGGCACTGAGCAAAATCAGCAATGCCCATGCGAAGAACTTCAAGATGAAGTTCCCTGACCTCATCTGCTTTGAAGAAGGCATCAGCGGTATGGACTACTCGACTAATACGATGACCGTTAATCAGGCATTTTCCGCCGACGGCACGCTTGCGATTACCCTCCCGATAAGAGGTTTCCAGAACTTGCCGTCAATCAGCAACCACAAGATGCACATTGAGCGCGAAATACCTTGTTCAGGCACGTTTGAAGGCACGGCAACCAATGTGAGCAGCGCCGACCTCAGCGACTTGTCGATGTCGCTGTCGTTTGATGTCCCCGATGTTAACGTTGAAAAAGCAACGGGTATCTTCGACCCGAAAATCGATATTCAGGAGGAGACGGTTTCGCTCGGCAAAATTCCAGATATGCTCAACGACGAGACGACGGAGATAAACCTCAACAATTTCTGCCTGAAGTTCGACATCGCGAACTTGGTCAATATCCCATTCAATGCCGACCTCTCTCTTCGTGGCATTGACAAGAACGGAAACTACACCGACAAGTCGGAGACCACAATCCATATCGACGAGGCTAACGCCGGAGGCCTCAAAACCCGCCTCTTGCTCACCAACTCCGACACCTATACAGAGACGGGCTACACGAAAGTGCTCGTGCCGAGTCTCGCACAGGTGGTGAAGAAAGTGCCGGAGAAAATCGAACTCAAATCGAAAATCAACGTTGACAAGTCGAAGACGCACAGCGTGCAATTGGGTGCTTCATACTTCACGACGATTGGCTACAACGCTTACCTTCCTTTCGACTTCGGCGAAAACTCTCATTTCGTCTACCGCGACTCTATTTCCGACCTCGCCAGCGATCTTGCGTCATTGTCAAAGTTGGTGAAAAATCTCGAAATCGGCATTGCAGCCCATGTTTATTGCACCATTCCTTTCGACGTGTCAATCACGTTCACGCCGCGCGACGAGTATGGCAATGAGATGGACCAATTCCTTGACTACACAAAGACGGTTCATTTCAAGGCAAGCGACGGTTCAACGCCTCAGGACTGCGAACTGAAATTCGCTGAAAAGACGGCTGATGCTTTACAATGGCTTCAAAAGATTGACATCGTTGTGGAGGGCGACACCAAAGAGGCATCGTCAATACTCAAACCTTCGCAATATGTCTTGATAGAACTACAAGCGCTCTTGCCAAAAGGCGTAAACATTAAACCCTAACACTGCACCGAAATGAAGAAAAGATATATAGCAGGGCTTTTGGCAATAGCCATTAGTTCCACTGCGATAGCGCAGACATCGCGCAACAGTTACTTCTCGGAAAATATTCCTACGCGCGACAATCTCAACCCGGCTTTTGCGCCAGAGTTCGACTATGTTACAGTCCCGGGCGTGGGCGGCATCACGGCTGGTCTCAACGGCAACGTTGGCGTGGGCAACTTCATCTTCAAGAGTGGCTACAATATTGTTACCGGTCTTAATGATTTGGTCGACAAAGACGAGTTTCTCGGCGGACTGAAGAGCAAAAACTACATTGAGATGAACGCTGGCGTGAATGTGCTTTCCGTTGGCTTCAAGGCTCTCGGCGGCTTCAACACCATCAATATCAATGTGAAGTCAACGTCGTCGGTCAACATCCCATACGAGTTGTTTGAATTTGCAAAGACGGGTCAGAAGGACGGTGAGTTCACCTCCTACAACATCGAAAACACCCGTGTGCGCACGTCGGAGTATCTCGAACTTGCGCTCGGTCACTCCCACGCTCTCAGCGAGAAGGTGCGTGTCGGTGCAAAAATCAAATACCTTGCCGGCATCGCTTGTGCAGATGTTCAGGTCAACAACATCGGCGTTACAATGAGTGGTGATGTCTGGGCTGTGGTCGAAGAGGGCAAACTTTTTGCTTCCAATATTATGAAGTTGAAATACAAGGAGAACGGTGAAATCGACAACATCAGCATCGGCGATCAGATTGGCGTGAACGGCAACGGTCTTGCTGCCGACCTCGGTGTGACCTACAAGCCAATCAAGGACCTCTCGCTCTCTGCCTCGCTCACCGACATCGGTTTCATCAGTTGGAAAGGCGCGCAAAACACGCTTTTGCCTGATGCGTTTGTCTTCGACGGCTTCCACCACATCCTTTCCGACGGCACCTCTGGAGTGGATTTCAGTAGCGAGACCGACCAGTTGAAAGAGGATCTTCGGTCTCTGCTGCGGTTCGAGGGCGAGACAAAGGCAAACAGAACGCAATCGCTGCGCACAACGCTCAATGTGGCAGGCGAATACAGCCTTCTCAACGACAAAATCGGCATCGGACTTCTGTCATCGACCTGCTTCAGCGCGCCGAAGGTATGGACAGAACTGATGGCGTCAGCCAACTTCCGTCCTGTCAACTGGTTTAACGCCACGGTCAATTTCTCTACGTCCAACCTCGGGCACTCGCTCGGAGCAATGATAAACTTCTGCCCCCGCGGCTTCAATTTCTTCATTGGCTCCGACTACATCCCGTTCAAATATGCCAAACAGGGCGTACCGTTGTCCACCGCCAAAGTCAACCTCGTCCTCGGCATGGCAATCACCTTCAACCACTCGAAAAAGTAACTTAAAAATAGATTCGTTATGATTGAAAAGCCTACATTGGATTTTGGTGACGCTTTGCAGATGGCTTGCAAGCGAATTTTCGAGACCAAGGGTCGGTCGCGCCGGTCGGAGTTCTGGTGGACTGCCTTGGTGGCTCATATCGTTTCGTGTTTCATTCCGGTGGTGCAACTGGCAATGATTCCCATCACAATCCGTCGCCTCCACGACACTGGGCGTAGCGGATGGTGGCTGCTTTTCCCGGTTGTCGCTTCTTTGTTTCTCACGATGATGATGATTGTCGACCTTTGTGCCGCTGCTGTGATTGTCGATGAATACGCGATGCCCGAATTGGTAATCAGTCTTTTGATGAAATGGGTGTTTATCGTGGTCGCCGCCATTGTCTACGACATTGTGATGCTGGTGTTCCTCTGCCAGGACAGCGAGCCCTACGAAAACAAGTATGGCCCGTCGCCAAAGCACGAAGCAGTGCCTCCAGTGCCTCCAGTACCTCCAGTACCTCCCGTTCCGCCGGTAGGAATGTAAGCAGATAATAAAAAAACGAAACGCCACAGCACTTAGTTGCCGTGGCGTTTCGTTTTTGTGTGTCGACTGCCTTTTAGCGGTTGCGCTTCAAGGAGTCGTAGATATAGCCGAAGATGTTGAACCGTGCGCCCACCTTCACAAATGCTGGGTTCTTGCGGCTCGGGCAAACGCGGTTGCTGAGGAAGATGTAGATGAGGTCTTCCTTCGGGTCAACCCAGAACGATGTGCCCGTGAAGCCCGTGTGACCTACCACTTCCGAACTTGCTTCGTCGACTACCGACGAGTCGTCGGGGCGCTTGAAGTTAGGCTTGTCGAAGCCCAGTCCGCGGTGCGAGTTGGGCGATTTAGTGGTGAGGAATGTGTGGACGGTGTTCTCAGAAAGAATCTGTTCGCCGCCGTACATGCCGTCAAACAGCCACATCTGGCAGAGTTTGGCGAGGTCGTTGGCGTTGGAGAACAAGCCGGCGTTGCCTTGGATGCCGCCCGAGAAAGCCGCTGTCTCGTCGTGAACCACACCCTGAACCATTCCGCCGCGGAAGTAGTCGTCAATCTCCGTTGCTGCAATCTCGTTCTTGCTGAAGAAGTCGAGCGGACGGTAGACGGTGCGGAATGCGCCGAGGCGATGGAAGATGTTGTCGTAGACAAACTTGTCGTGACGGATGCCCGACACATTTTCCTCTACCTGACGCAGCAGGCAGAAGTTCAAGCAACTGTACACATAACTGTGGTTGGCGCGCTGGTTGGTGTTGTAAATCATATTCATGATGGAGTCCATCGTAACCTGACCGACCCAGAGGTTCTTGCCAATCTGCACGTTGAACTTGTCGGTGCGTGTAGGCGAAGTGATGTCGGTGCGCACGTGGGCGTTCTTGTTGATATATCCGCCGCCGGCATAGACGGTGTAGTCGCCGCCTTTCTGACTTGCGCTCAATGCACCCTTGTAACTTGATGGGGCAGTCATGAGGCTATAGATAGGAATTACCGGAGGAATACCCGTTTCGTGGAACAGGAGGTCGCGGATGGTGAGCAACCCTTTCGACGTGCCTTTGAGTTGCGGTATGTAGTCGCCGAGGAAGCCGTTGAGGCTAACAGAGCCGTTGTCCACGCATTTCATGATGCCCGACAGTGTGCCGGTGGCTTTCGATACGGATGCGAGGTCGTAGAGGGTGTTGCCCGACACGCTTTCGTCCTTCTTATTTGTCGTGTAGCCGAAACTTTTCTTGTAGACCACCTTGCCGTGGCGTGCCACAAGCACTTGGCAACCAGGGAATGCACCCATTTTCACGCCGAGGTTGGCGATGGAGTCGATTTGCGAAACGAGGCGCTGGTCGAGGCCAACGGCTTCAGGGATGTCGTAGCCCAGACGTGAAGCCATAATGCTCACGCCTTCGCCTGCCTTCGCCACATTGCTGACGGTTACAGGGATGCGACCGGTGGCATCAGAGCCGCCGAACACAACCTGTGCTGCATAGTCCTGTGCATATTGATGATCCTCATAGGCTTCAACCACGGCAGCACTCTTGGCTATGGCGTTGCTGAACCCTGCGAGGGAGTAAGGCTTGATGAAGAACACGAGTGCCACTTTGGCGTTGCCGGCCTTGTTTACGGCGAGGTTCACGGCACGCTTGGTGTCGTCCTTGTCGTTGAAGATGCCGATAATCAGCGTCGAGGCATCTTTGTTGGCGCTTGCCCACGATGCGGCGTTGCCTTCAGTGAGAGCCTGTATGCTTACGTTGGTGTAGAGGGCGCAAGTCTGCTCAAATTTCTTGTGGGCATCGTCGCTGCTGCCTACGGTTGCCACGCACACCTTCTTTTCGAGATGTTTCACTGGCAGACAGTCGTCGTTGTTCTTTACCACGGTCATCGATGCAGCGTAGAGTTTGCGGAGCACGAGTTGCGCGCTGCGCGAGTTGATGCGATCCATCAGTCCGTCAATCTTCACTGGCTTGTAGTTGTTCAAACCGAGCGCATATTTGTAGCGGAGTATCTTCTTTACTGTCAGTTCGACGGCTTTCTGCTTGTCGCCGCCCTTGTTGTAGAAATCGAGCAACTCCTTGAAACTCTTATCCATGTTGCAAGGCTCAAGAAGCACGTCGGCGCCAGCAAGAAACGCCTTCAGTCCGTTGGGCTTGTTGCCGTTGCGTGCGCCCTGCATGGTGAGAGCATCGGTAAACACGAGTCCGTTGAAGCCGATTTTCTGCTTCAGCAAACCTGTGACAACGCTTGGCGTGAGTGATGTCGGGTTTTTGCCAGTCTTGAGGGCAGGGATGTTGAGGTGTCCTATCATAATGCCCGACAAGCCAGCATCGGTATAGCACTGGAACGGCACGAGGTCAATAGCCTCGATGCTTGCCAGCGAGCGGTCCACCACCGGGAGAGTTTTGTGGGAATCGGTTGAGGTGTTGCCGTGTCCGGGGAAATGCTTTGCCACGGAGAGCACGCCGCCGTCCTCAAGTCCGCGCGAGTAAGCCACCACCTTGTGTGCCACGTTGTCGGCATTCTCACCGAAGGAGCGTGTGCCGATAACTGGGTTGGCAGGGTTGCTATTCACGTCGGCAGTAGGGGCGAAGTTCACGTTCACGCCCACTTCCTTGCATTCGCGAGCCATCTCGCGTCCGTATTCGTAGATAAGCATGTCGTCTTCGATGGCGCCGAGCATCATGTTTTTCGGGAAGCGTGGAGTGTTGGCCATGCGCATCGACAGTCCCCATTCGCCGTCGAGACCGATGGCTACTGGCGTAGACGAAACGCTGTTCACATAGTTTGCAAGTTCGGCATGGTCGACAGCCTCGCCGTTGGCAAAATATGCCCAACCTATGTGGTATTTCTCCACGGTGTTGTCAATTTGCTTCTTGGCGGCTTTCACGTCCTTCGACTGGAAGCACTGGGCAATCAACTGACCCACACGTTGTTCTGCCGTCATGGAATTGTAGACTGAATCAACCCATGCCTCCATCTCGTCGGCGGGTTGGTTGCTGATGAATAAAGGTGCCTTTGCCGTGGTCAGTCCCACTGCCACAAGACTCAATGCGATTAGTAATAAACTCTTTTTCTGCATCTTGGTATTGAGAAGTTTTTTGTTTTCCGTTCCTTGATTGGCTATTTTGTGCGGATGCGCTCCGTTGTGTCTGCCTTGATGGTTTGTCCGCTTGCGGTCAGCGACTTGATGTAGTCAATCATATCAAATTTCAAAAATCTGTCGCTTTGCGCCACCACCTTGCCGTCGCTGAACGACTCCAGATGGTCGTTGCCCTCGGCAACATAGTCGATGGTTGCAATATGATAGATTTTCTTCTTGTCAATTTTTTTGCCATCGATGCGGGCATCTATGGCTTTTGTGCCGCTGATGGTGAACGAAATCTGATGGTTCACGCACTGTCCGCCGGTGGCTGCCAAGTCGTCAAGGCAGCGCAGCAGTGTTGCACCGTCCATCTCCACCACGTTGATGGCGTTGGTAAACGGCGTGACGTTCATAATCTGTCCCACCGACACGTCGCCCTTATTGAGCGAAGCGCGGATGCCGCCCGAGTTGGTCACTGCGCCGTCGACTTTCGCTCCGTATATCTGTTCACCGAGGATGCCCACCACGTCGGCAACCCAGTTGTGCAACCCTGTGGAATGGCGGTCGAGGTCGGCTTCCGATGTGCCTATCACTTGCGACATTATCCGTGTCACCTCGTCGTCGTAGTGCTTCAGCCACGTTTCTGTAGCGGCATCCAGCCGCCCGTCGTAGCGCGAATCAATCGGCAGCAGTTCGTATTTCGGCAAGTTGCCGAGATTGTCGAGGTCGATGGTGATTTTGCCTATTGTCGGGCATTCGTTGGCGTTTTGCGCCACAAGTACCTTCTTGCCGGCCTTGTTGGTAAAAATGTATTGTCGGTTGCCTTTGGCTGGGTCAATCGACGTGTGCGAGTGTCCGCCGATAATAAGGTCGATGTTGCTGGTAGTCAGCGCCATGATGCTGTCCGACGGCAGTCCCGGCTGCGCCGGCTTGTAGCCGATGTGCGACAGTGCGATGGCGTAGTCGGCTTTGCCTTGCGCCTTCAGTGCTCCAGCAATGCTGTCGGCGAGTGCCATCGGCTCGCGGTAGGTCATGCCCTTGTAGTTTTTGTCGACCACAAGCGACCTCGGGTCGGCGCCAATGCCGATGACGGCGATGCGATGCCCGCGGTAGTTCTTTATCTGATATGGCTTGATGCGCCCAGCCAGAAAGGCGTTGGCGTTGGTGAAATCGTAGTTGGCGTTGACCACCGGACATTCGAGGATGCGGTAGCAGTTGGCAAGCGAGTCGAGTCCGTTGTCAAACTCGTGGTTGCCTATGGTCGTCATCTCGTAACCCATGCGGTTCATCATCTCATACTCCACTCGACCTCCGAAAAGAGGGAAGTACATGTGTCCCTGCACGTCGTCGCCGGCATCGAGCAGCAGCACGTGCTCTTCAGCCTTGCGGATGCTGTCGACAGCCACCTTGACGCGCACCATGCCGCCCGGCTTCTTTGGGTTCTCGGGGCGGATGTTGCTGTGGGTGTCGTTGGTATGAAGGATAACGAGGTTTTCGGCGGTGGCGAAGGTCACTGCTAAAAGACTTAAAGCACAAGTTGTTACGAGTTTGAAAAATTTCATCGTCAAATAGTCTTTAAATTTCACGAAAATACGCAAAAAATCTCAAATGGGCGATTCTCTAAACAATAATTAAACCTTGATAATCATTTTTTAATGCCTCGAGCGAGAAGCCAGTCGAAGAGCATGGCGCGCGGCTTGTCTACGAGTATGCACACGATGAACACTGCAATGCCGAGCGCCGTGGCGAGCAATGATGCCTCAAGAGGACCGTTGCTGTGGTAGATGTGGATTAGCCACGGACGCAGAATATAGGGGTAGACCGAGAAGTGCATGTGGATGAGATATACTGCAAACGCCGATGAGGCGACCCAGTTGATGCCTCGGCTGGAGAAACGCATCGTGGCGAAGGCTACAAACAGTCCGAGCGACTCGACGATGACCAACGGGTTGTTGTAAGCCACCGCAGAGCGGTAGTCCATCCCCTGCATCATCCACACCACGCACGCCACCGAAACGGCATAGGCTGCCAGTCCCATCCACCGCCACGGCAGTTGCTGATGGCGTGAGAGGCATTCGCGTGCCACATGCCCGAGGATGTAGACAAACACCAGATTCCACACCGTGTAGCCCGTGGGGTTGAAGTCCAGCCCGAGCCACCATCCGCCAGCGCAGTTTGCCACGGCGAGCACGGCGGCAATGATGAGGTGCTGCCGGTAGGATGTGCGGCGAAGCACGGCGTTGATGGCAGGGCTGAGCGCCATAAGGATGAAGTAGCCAGTGACGAACCATTGTGTCGACTTGGTGATGCCGAGGAAGGCGTAGCGAGCATATTTGTGGTTATAATAACTCGTGTCGAAACTGCAGCGTAGCAGATAAAGCAATATGGAATACCACAGCACCCATCCCACATATTTTGCAACGCCCTTGGCACTCAGACGGATGCCGAAGTAGCCGGAAATCAGCACAAACAGATTTACGCCGATGATGCTGCAAGCCTCCGTAATCTCCATGCCAGCCACGTCGGCAAAATGCTGCCCGGCGACAGGCTGCCACATGTCGAGCGCCACACCGTTGAAATGCAGCACCACCACCATTCCCATCGCCACTATCCGCAGCAACTCAAATTGCGATTCCCTTGTCTTCACCTCTGCAAGTATTTATCGTTCAACGAAATTAGTCAAAACCGTCGGCTTTTGCAAATTTCTGCAAACCTTAATCCTCGACACACGGCTCCTTTATCCGAAAAGGGGATGGTGTACGCAAGCGAGGCTGCACCGTGGAATGGCGCAGCCTCGTTGGTTGAAAATTTGCTTAATGCCGCAGTTAGAACACTAACGTCTGCTTTTGGCTTCTTACGAGTGTGCCGGCGATGCCGTAGCCGCCGTCGATGTTGCTGGTAATCTGCACTGCTTCGGTCTGGTCTCCCACAGGTAATTGCACGTATACCTGATAGAGCATCACTGACTTCAGATAATTATACAAGTCGCTTGAAATGGTCTGCAATTCCACTTCGACTAAGCGTTTGCCTACATCTCCCCGACGCAGACGAGTAGTTACTCTGCATTTATATTCCGAGGCATTGACGGCGGTGCCAGGAAACACATTGCTGAAATTGCGATACCACCCTTTTCGAGGATACGTCAGCCTTATGTCCTTGAATATCGGGTCGGTGGAAGTGAAACATTCGTTAGTGTCGTAAACTAAATTGCCATTATCGTCAATCTTTTCTGTGTAACTGCGCACTTTTAGTATGTAGTATTCCGATGTCTTTATGCCTTTAAGTTGCAAGGTCATATCGACTAAAGTGTCACAACCGCCATCCATACGACCTGTTTCCAAAACGTCAAGTGTGAAATCCTGTTGATACTTGTAGTTGTCAACAATATCTACACTTGCGCTTACTTCCGACGGCATAACAACTTTTGCGCTCGCCGACGGGTTGTTGGGGTCAGATGCAAAGATTTCGATGACATCGCCCAATTTAGGGCGATAATCGCTTCGGTAACGGCTGGCTTCGGCATCATACTTCATTGGCACTGGCGATGAGCCGTTGACTGCATACTTCACCGTTGCCGTTTTCAAAGTAGATGAATCAAATAGTTTGTTTACTGATAGATCGTAATAATACGGATTTGCTCTGGGGTCGCAGTTCGCATCAACGTCACCGAAAAAATATGTCTGTGCGACTATCGCTTCCAGGGTAGTGTCAGGACTTGCCACAACACTAATTGCCATTGCGTTGATAGCGTCTTCACTACCATTAAAATCAAGTTCTTTTTCACAACTTGCCAGCATTGCCGCTACAATACCAAATGTAAAAACAATGTATCTTAACCTTTTCATAATGTCAGAATTTTAATGTATAGGTCAACGATGGCATAATCGGGAACATGCAGACACCCTTCAATGAGTATTTCACTTTTTCGCCTGAACCTTTAAATCCGATATAGGCATTTGTGATGTTCTGATGATTATACAAGTTATAGACCGACAAATTTATCTCACTCTCTCCAAAACCACGGTGCTTTAACGAATAAGTAACACCTACATCAAGATGGTGCACATCTGGCAACTTGTAGTTATTACGTTCACGATAGGTGGTAAACAATTCTGCACTGTTCCAATATGCCGCCTCATTTGGATTCAGCATGTAGACTTGTGGTTCGAGTCTTGAAGACTCTGGTCTTTCACTTGGATCCCACTCATTAAGCTTACCGCCGAACATCGACGTTACTGCCAGTATGCCACGCCGTCCGCTTTGGTAAGTCCACGATGCTGACACTTTCCAGTGCTTGCCGAAACGTTGCATAACTACAATGTTGAAATTATGACGCTTGTCGTTGCCAGCGAGGAATTCACGTCCGCCATTCAGTTCCTGCCCTGGACGGTCAAACGTGCGCAATGA
>CAVAPE010000009.1:0-24369 GCA_963590405.1 Eubacterium sp. CAG:180
TTGACGTGCTCCGTGGTTGAAAAGATGTAGCGGTCGGCAAGTTTGCTGATCACGCTGTCGGGCAGAATGGGAAATTGCTGATTGGTGGTCGATGCAAACGCCAGTTCCACGCCTTTCGCCTCAAGTGCGCGGCGTATGCGCATAGCTTGTTCCACGGCGTTGCGCGACAACTTCAGATAAAGTTGGTTGTCGAAAAGTGCCTCAAACTGGATGCCCAGCAAGCGACCTTTGGCAAGCAGACCTCCGTTTTGCTTGATGATATATCGAAATCCCGGTGCGATTGATGGATTGGTGAAAATCACTGCCTCTCCGAAGAGCGCACCGATTTTTGTGCCGCCGAAATAGAACACGTCGCAAAGGCGGGCAATGTCGGCGAGCGAGGTGTCGTTGTCGTCGGCTGCCAAGCCGTAGCCGAGGCGTGCGCCGTCAAGAAACAGCGGCAGTCCGAGGCGGTGGCAAGTGGCGCTGATGGCTTCGAGTTCGTGCTTGTAGTAGACTGTTCCCACTTCAGTGGATTGCGACACATAGACCATTCCAGGCTGCACGCAGTGCTCTCTGCCGTTGTCGTCGAAGTGACGCCGATAAACTGCCTCGATTGCTTCTGGAGTGATTTTGCCGTTCACCCCTGGCACGGTAAGTACCTTGTGCCCTGTTGATTCGATGGCGCCTGTTTCGTGGACAGCCACGTGCCCCGTCTCTACGCAGACCACGCCTTGATGCGGTCGGAGGATGGATGCGATTACCGTCTTGTTGGTTTGCGTGCCGCCGACGAGGAAGTGGACTTCGGCATTGGGCGCCTCGCAAGCCTCGCGAATGAGGCGCTTGGCATTTTCGCAATGCGGGTCTTTTCCGTAACCCGGAGTCTGCTCCATATTTGTCTCAACAAGGCGTTGAAGGATGCTTGGGTGCGCTCCTTCGGTGTAGTCGCATTCAAAGTTGATCATAACAGTCTTTTTTATGTTGGTGCAAAATTAGTCAGAATTTCACTATTAAAGCGTATCTTTGTGTAAAAAATAGACCAACGTTGCTATACTTTTTGTATGGAATATTGCATTTTTATGAAAAAACGCTATCTAAAATGCATATTTGCAACAAATTGGAAGAGGAAAGGAATTAATCATGGGAAAAATTGTATTGATTACAGGAGCCACCAGCGGAATAGGTGAGGCATGCGCTCGGCATTTTGCTGAATGTGGCTACGATTTGGTGCTTACGGGTAGAAACGAGAAAAAACTCAACGCCATTAAGGAGGAATTGAAGGGTGTAGAGGTGCAGACGCTTGTGTTTGACGTGCGCGATGCCGCTGCGGCGAAGAAGGCCGTGGATAGCCTTGAAGGTCGCTGGCGCGACATTGACGTACTTGTCAACAACGCCGGACTTGCTCTCGGACTTGACAAGGAATATGAGGGTAATCTCGAAGAATGGTCCACAATGATTGATACCAACATCAAGGGACTACTTACAATGACTCGCCTCCTGGTGCCGCACATGGTGGAGCGCAACCACGGACACGTAATCAACATCGGCAGCGTGGCGGGCGACCAGGCTTACGCCGGCGGCAATGTGTACTGCGCCACCAAGGCGGCTGTGAAAGCCCTTACCGACGGTCTGCGCATTGACCTTATGGACACCTGCGTGAGAGTTACCAATATCAAGCCAGGACTGGTGGAAACCAACTTCAGCGTGACGCGCTTCCGCGGCGACAAGGATAGGGCAGACAGTGTGTATGCCGGCATCCATCCGCTCAACGGCGACGACATCGCCGACGTGGTTGTCTATGCTGCCAACGCCCCCGAGCATGTGCAGATAGCCGAAGTGCTTGTGCTCGCCACACACCAGGCCAACGGCTCCCTCATCAGCCGCGACCCCTCCCGCATTGAGCATCTGTCGTAACGTAAACTGTCAATAGAAAATAGCAAAGGCTGCGCCTGAATGGGTGCAGCCTTTGCTGTTGGGTGGGATTGCGAAGAAATCGATTATTTCTTCTTTTTCGTTTCTTTCTTGATGCCGTCGCGGATGAGGAGGGCGTCGATTGTTGGCTCTTGTCCGCGGAAACGCTTGTAGAGTACCATCGGTGCTTCTGTGCCGCCGCGGCTCAATACGTTGTCCTTCCACGAATTGGCAACCTCTTTGTTAAAGATGCCGTTGTCCTTGAAGTGCTGGAACGCATCTGCCTCGATTACTTCAGCCCATTTGTAACTGTAGTAGCCGGCAGCGTAGCCGCCTGAGAAGATGTGGGTGAACTGTGGACACATGCTGCAGCCTTCAACAACTGGGAAGAGTTGCACTTGCTTTGTTGCCTCCTGCTCGAATTTCACAGGGTCGGTAACTTCTGCCTGTGCCGTGTGGAACG
The DNA here is from genome assembly GCA_963590405.1 of Eubacterium sp. CAG:180. Lineage (GTDB taxonomy): Bacteria > Bacteroidota > Bacteroidia > Bacteroidales > Muribaculaceae > Limisoma. Next base: position 2,354 of record CAVAPE010000009.1, read on the forward strand.
CCATGTCGAGGTAGCCGAAACCGAGTTGGCGAAGACAAGCGTAGGCTGCGCCGTACTGCGATGCTTTGATTACCTTGTCGACCAGTTCCTGCGGAATGGCTTCGCCAGTCTGATAGTGGCGCGCAAAACTGTCGAGGAACTCTTTCTGAGTCAAGAAATTCTCGTTGAATTGCGAAGGAACTTCTACGAAGTCGCGGTACACGTTTGTGCCCGAAAGCGACTGGTATTTAGCCTGAGTGAGAAGGCTGTGGAGACCGTGACCGAACTCGTGGATGAATGTCTCAACCTCATAGAAAGTAAGCAATGAAGGCTTAGTCTCGGTTGGCTTTGTGAAGTTCATCGTGAGAGTGACGTGCGGACGCTCGCTTACGCCGTTGACGATGCGCTCAGCGCGGAACTCCGTCATCCATGCGCCGCTGCGCTTGGTGTCGCGTGGGAAGAAGTCAGTGTAGAGCACGCCAACGAAGTTGCCGTCGTGGTCGGTCACGTCGAACGACATTACCTCAGGATTGTAAACCGAGTAGTTTTGGTTTTCGGTGAAGTGCAGACCATAGAGACGGGTAGCAAGTCCGAACACGCCCTTGATTACGTTGTTGAGTTCAAAGTATGGGCGAAGTTCCTCTTCGTTGTAGGAATACTTCTCGTTTTTGAGTTTGTTTGCATAGTAAGAGTAGTCCCAAGCCTGGAGCGTAATCTTCTTGCCTTCGAGTTTGTTTGCATAGTCGCTAAGTTCCTTCAACTCCTTCTTCCATGCTGGCTTGTAGGCGTCGCGCAACTGGTCGAGAAGTTTGTAGACGTTCTCTGGAGTCTGTGCCATAGTGTCCTCAAGGCTGTAGGCAGCATAACTGTCGTAGCCGAGGAGTTTTGCAATCTGGCGGCGCACCTCAGCGATGCGGACGAGGATTTTAGTGTTGTCAAATTCTCCGCCCACGCATTGAGTGTTGTATGCGCGGTAGAGTTTTTCGCGAAGGTCGCGGCGTGAAGAATATTTCATAAACGCCATATAGGTAGGCTGTTGCAGCGTGATGAGGTACTGTCCGTCCTTGCCTTTCTCCTTGGCAGCGAGGGCAGCAGCATCGACAGCGCTTTCAGGCAAGCCGGCGAGGTCGTCCTTTGTGAGCCACATTTCATAGGCAGCAGTGCATTTTACGGTGTTCTGCTCGAATTTCAGTGTGAGTTCCGACAGTTCAGCCGTGAGTTTGCGGTAAGTGTCGCGGTCAGCGCCTTCGAGGTTAGCGCCCGAGCGAGCAAACGAGTCGTAGGTGCGTTGCAGGAGCATCTTCTGCTCGGTTGTGAGGTCAAATTTGTCGCGGTTGTCGTAGACAGTTTTGACACGCTTCCAAAGAGCCTCGTTGAGCGAAACGTTTGCGCTGTGTTCCGACAGTTTCGGAGCGATGCGCAGCGAGATGTTGTTCATCTCCTCGTCGCCGTCGGCAGAGAGGATAGGGTAGAACGTGAGAAGAGTGCGGTTGAGCATCTCGCCCGAGTTCTCAAGCGCCTCGATGGTGTTTTCAAACGTAGGTCGTGAACGTTGGTTCACGATAGCCGCAATTTCCTGGTCGGCTTCCTTGATGGCAGAGTCGACCGCCTGCTCATAGTAACTCTTTTCGATTCTGTCGAAAGGCACAACGTGGTGCGTGGTCTGGAATTCCTTAAAAAAGATATTTTCAGCGTTGCTCATTATTGGTGCTGTAAATAATAATGGAATGATTAATTTTTTAAAATTCATATCTATTAATTGACTGATTTAGTCCCAAAGGTACATATAATTCTGTTACACACCGCTATCATATCTGATTTTATCCAAAATCAGCGCCACGGTGGTGCTGTCGATGCCCGCCTCGTAGAGGTAGTGGCTGTCCGCCGTGATGGTGTCGATGACGCTTTGCGGCGACGAAACCGACACAGCCTTCGTGTAGTTGCCGATGGAACCCTTGATGTCGCCGCTGCAAAGCAGCGCATGGCCGCGGTTGATGTAGTCGTTGGCATCGGGGTGGAGAGCGATGATGCGCGTGTAGTAGTCGATGCTTTGCGTATAGTTGCCGATGAGGAACGAGCACCACGCAATAGGACGCAACGTGCGTTCGCCCTTAGGTGCAAGATAGTCCACCTTGAAGAAGCATTTCAGCGCCTCCTCTATATGGTTCGCCTCAAGCAGACAGTTTGCGAGCGTGTTTGCCACCGCCACATCGTCGGGCTGCAACGCAGCGATGCGCTGGTAGTAGCCCACCGCCTCCTCCGTCTTTTCGCCCGACCGCAGACAGATGGCAAGATGCTTCAGCGTCCATAGGTCGTCGGGCTTCATAAGGTCTACTTTTTCGTAGAAATCCACTGCCTCCGCGTAATGCTTCAGTTGCTCGTGGCAGAAGCCAGTCTTCTGGTAGTCGGATGCCGACGGCTGCTCCATCTGCGCCAACTTGGTGAATGTGGTCAGCGCATCCTGATAGCACTGCTGGTGGAAGTAGAACTCGGCAATGACGCGCAGACTGTCGGTGTCGGAAATAGCCTCGTTGACAAACGGCACGTCAATCAGGTTTACTGGACGCAGGAACGGGTTGAAGAAACTCGCTTTGTTGCGGTACAGGTTGTGGAAGCGATAAAGGTTCTGCACATATTTGTTGGCAATGTTCTCGCGTTGCTTTTCTGGATTGGGCAGACTGCTGTTGATTTCGTTGAGTATCTGCGTCTGCTGTCCGTCGAACTGGCTCATCATCATTGAGCGCTGGCTCTCGGGCATTGTGGCTACGGTCAGTGCAAACGAATATTTGTCGCTGTCGCAGAATGCACCTGAGGCGTTGACCATGGTCAGCAACACATCGCCGCCGCTGCCAGCAAACACTTTGTGGATGCTTGAGTGACGGTTGGTGAACGGCAGGAACCAGTTGGCAGTGTCGTTGAAGAACGGATAATTCTTCAGACGAGCAAACGAACTGAGAAACACGTCGTTGCCCTCGGCTTGCAATTTGTTGAGTTCTTGCATTTTTTCCGTGAGGCCCGAATCGTTGAGCATCTCCTCCCATTCGGGGTTCTTCGCCAGTTCCTCGGGGTCGCTCGGCATGCCGTCGCGCATCTTGCGGCGCATCTCTGGGCTCAGTTTCATAAGTTTTGGCACCAATTCGTCCTTCACCTTGCGGCTGATACGCTCAGTGGCTTGGCTGCGTATAAATTGCAGAAATACGGTCATAATGTCGCGCCGTCCGCGCTCGCTATCGGCAATGTTGGCTATGCGCAACCCTATTTCGCGGGCGTTGCCAATGGTGTCTTTGTGGCGGTGCATCGCCAGCAGTGCGCAGCAGAGGGCTTTGATGGCTGTGGATATATCGGTGAGAGCATCCTGCGCGTAGATGTCGAGCAGCAGTTGCAGCGCTGGCTCGTTGTAGTGCTCGTAGAGCGACAACAGTAGTCCAGCAAGGACAAGGTCCTTTATTTCAGCCGTTGATGCCGCATCGGCGAAAATGCTTCTGATGGCATCGCCGTCGGTCAGCGGATAGGCAGTCCACACGTATTGGAACACGTCGTTTGCCGCATGTTCTTTCTCTATGAGCAGCGATTGCTCGGCATCGGCAGGACGCTGGTCGGTAGCCATATCGTAGTACACTTGCGTTTTGTCGACGCATTGGCGGTAGCGGCTGGTCAGTTCGTTGAAGTCAGCACCGCGCATACGCACCGCGCGCAATGTGGAGTAGTAGAGGCTCGGCGAATCCTTGATGAGCGACTCGATTTCCGCCGCTTCGGCAAGTTTTCTGAGCGATTCTGTTATGCTGGCGTGTATCTCGTCGCGCTTCGGGTCGCCCGACCCCTCGGCTTCGTAGCGAATCATGTAGCGGTACGACTCTTCGAGTGCGTCGAGGCGGCTTGCAATCTGCCAGTTCTGCGTGTGCTGCGCCAACTCGCGCAGCGCCTTGAACGCCTCTGCAAGTCGTTTTTGCGTCAGTAGTTCGTTGACTTTATTTTTTATGCTGTTGTTCATAATCAGCGTGTTTGTTGTAGTCTCTTGTATTTTAGTGCGAAATTACACAAAACACTGCAAAAATCTTGCCATTTGCCGCAATGAAAAATGCTGGCGGGTGTTGGCAGATATGGTGGGATGTCGTAATTTTGCAGAAAAAAGAATATGGTACTACAACGTTGGCAGAGTGTGTATCTGCTTATTTCTGTTATAGCGATGGCGTTGGTGGCAGCGTTTCCTGCCGTTGAGCCGGTAAAGGTTGTTCCGCCTGTCACCGACCTCGGAGGTGCGGTGCTCGTGTCGCGCGTGCTTGCCGCAGTGGTGGCAGTGTTCCTGCTCGTTACAATCTTCAAGTTTAAGAACCTCAAACTCCAGCAGACGCTTTGCCTTATCGGCGCAGTGATGTGCGATGTGGATTTCGTGATAATCCTCGGCGCAAAATGGCTGGCAGTGGTCGATGTAAATCTCACTCTGCTCTCTTTTTTGCCAATCTTGGCTTCAATCTGCGCAGAGATGGCGAGAACACGCATCCGCAAGGACTACAAACTCATTCACGACTGCGACCGTTTGCGTTAGTGCAAAATGCTGAGTAAAAGGCAGATATGAAAATTTCTTTGAAATATTTTTGCCGTTTGCTTTGTTTTTATGAAATTAATGGTTACTTTTGCAGTCCGAAAAACTGAATAATAACGAAATAATATACAAGAAATGAAAAGAACATTCCAACCTTCGAACAGAAAGAGAGTGAACAAACACGGTTTCCGTTTAAGAATGTCGACTGCAGACGGACGCAAGGTGCTTGCTCGTCGTCGTGCAAAAGGTCGTGCACGCCTGTCGGTTTCTCACTCTATCAATAAGTAATACTTACACGGTTAAGTAAGACGAATATTTCCGTCATTGCTTCGGTGATGACGGTTATTTTTGTGTCTATACGAGCCGGAAAAGTGTTAACAAATCATTGCGAGCCGAAAAAATGCGGAATTTATAGAGTGATAATTCTCATTTGTAGATTATTATTTGCAAATAATTTATGATTTTATAAATTTGTAGTCGAAAAAGTTTGAGGTTATGAAGAGAAAAGCGTTTTTAGTTTCAATTCTGCTTTTCGGAGCCGTGGCGGCTGCGAAGGCAGATAACGCTATGACCGTTAATCTTTATGACGGAGGAACATCGACATGGGCTGTGCCAGCCGTGCGCACACTGACTTTTGCTTCTGGGCAGATGTCGGTAAACCTCGCCGACGGCACGAAAAGCCAGATGGAAGTGTCGGCCGTAAGGAAGATTACTTTCTCCACAGGAGGTGATGGCGTTTCGAAGATTGCTGCGGACAAGTCCGTGAGAATTTATCCTAATCCTGCCACCGATTACTTGAACATCGTCAATGCCGACGCTTCGGCTGTGGTGATGGTCGTGGGGCTCGACGGAAGAGTGTGGCTCAACGGCACTGCCAACGAGCCTTTGTTTGTAGGCGATTTGCCTTCGGGCTTCTATATCGCCAAAGTAGGTAACGCAACAGTCAAATTCCGTAAGCAATGAAAAAGATTCTCCCTATAATCACCGTGACTGCAGCGGTTGCTGCAATGGCTGCCGACGATGCTATCTATGTTGCTGGCACCGACGGTCAGACTGTGGGTGCAAACCTCAGCGCTGTCGACAGCCTGTCGTTCACTCAGGGCAGCGATAGCCTGTTGCTCTCCGTGGGAGGCGCGCAGATGAAGCAGAGCCTTGCGGAGGTGGACAGTGTATATTTCGACGAACTTTCAAAAAAGATAGTTATCAACTACACCGCCAACGGAGTGAAAATCCTCAATCCGAAGTTGTTCGACGGTGTGAATATCGCCGTTGACGGCAACGATGTTATCGTTACGTCGACCGCTTCCGACGAGTTTGAGTATGTGCTTCAAGGCGAGTCGAGCGACGGTATGTTCAAGATTTACAGCGACAAGAAGTTTATTCTTACGCTCAACGGCTTGACGCTTACCAACAACGACGGACCAGCAATCAATATCCAGTCGGGCAAGAAAACCACCCTTACGCTTGCCGACGGTACGGTCAACAACCTTACCGACGGAAAGAAATACACGGCGTGTGGCGAGGAGGATATGAAAGCCACCTTGTTCAGCGAAGGTCAGATTGTGGTTGAAGGCAACGGCACGCTTAATGTCACTGGCCTTAAAAAGCACGGAATCTGTAGCGATGACTATGTTAAGGTAAATAGCGGTACGGTCAATGTGCTCTCTGCGGCATCCGACGGCATCCACGCTAACGACTACGTAAGCATCAACGGCGGCGTGCTCAACATCACCGCAAGTTCCGACGGTATCGATGGTGATGAAGGATATATAGAAATCAACGGTGGCGAAACCACTGTAAACATATCATCTGATGCCTGCAAGGGCGTTAAGTGTGACGGTGCAATCACAATGACTGCCGGCTCGCTGACTGTAAACACCAGCGGCGGCGTTGAGGTGACTGATGGCGACCCTTCCTACTGCACCGCGGTGAAGACTGACGCTGATTTCAGCATCTCAGGCGGAACGCTTACTATTGTAAGTACTGGCGAGGCGGGCAAGGGTATCTCTGTCGACGGCAACGTGAACATAACCGGTGGCGTGATCAACATCTCTACCTCTGGCAACGGTTCAACATATACCAACACCGAAAGCGTGACCGACTCCTATGCTGCTACGGGCATCAAGGCTGACGGAAATATCAATATCCTTGGCGGACAGGTGACTGTTACGGCATCTGGTAGCGCTGGAAAGGGCATCTCTGCCGACGGCACTCTGACCATCGGCGATGCCGACAATTCTCCGGTTGTGAACGTAACGACCACAGGCGCAAAATTCTATGTGAGCGGCTATGGCGAAAATGCCGACTATGCTAACCCTAAAGCCATTAAGTCGGTCGGCGACCTTACTGTAAACAACGGACAGATTACGGTGAAGTGCGCACAGGACGGCGGCGAAGGCTTGGAAAGCAAGGCTACGTTGACCATCAACGGCGGATTGATTGAAGCCGAGACCTACGACGACGGCATCAATGCCTCGACCAACATAACCATCAACGGTGGTAAGGTTTATTGTAACTCGTCGGGCAACGATGGTATCGACTCCAACGGAACACTTACCGTGACTGGCGGACTTGTTGTGTCGTCGGGCACACGTGAGCCAGAAGAGGGCTTCGACTGCGATGATAATACGTTTACAATCACCGGTGGCGTACTCGTTGGCACTGGCGGAGGTTCAAGCACGCCTACAACATCGACTTGCACGCAAAACAGCCTGCTCTACTCGGCTTCGCTTTCTGGCAAGTTGATTCATATCGAAGACGCAAGCGGCAACACGGTACTCACATACCAAGTGCCGTCGAAATACAACAACAGTGTCAAACTCCTCTTTAGTGATGCTGCTTTGGCACAAGGCACAACCTACACCGTTTACACAGGTGGCACAATCAGTGGCGCGGAGGAATTCCACGGCTACTACATTGGCGGCACCTATAGCGGTGGCACAAAAGCCACGACCTTCACTCCGACATCGAGGGTAACAACTATCGGCTCCAGTGGCGGAGGCGGAGGCGGTCGCCCAGGTGGCGGCGGCGGTGGTGGCCGACCATAGAAATAGGTAAAAAAGAAAAAAGCAAGTGCAAAATAAGATTTGTTTCATGTGTTTGCGTCCTGGAGACTGGGAAGTTCAAGGGACGCTTTTTTTATGTCCAGTCCCGACTTTCATTTAGCAAGAAATTGTGTCAGAGATAGGCTTAACATTAGCCTGGAATTTTAACAATTTGTTAGAAAAGTCGTTTTCCTTGTTCTTATGGAATAATAATTACGAATATCGGTAAATTTAATCAAGAATATTTGGTAAATACAGAAATCTAAATTATATTTGTGGCATAAATTTTCTTCGGAATAATTATTGGCTATTACAAGAACCGTAGAATTAAATGAGAAAGTGTGCAAGAGCAGATAAGTTGTGAAACTTCGCTGCTCTTTTTGTTTGCCCGTCCCCCAACCGCAAGGGGGTGGGTAAGTTCTGCCATAATTTGCACCCCGTAGTGGGTGCTACCAGCACCTGTAGAGTCCACCAGCAAGTGCAAAATTGAGAGAAATGTTGGAAAAAGCGTTTAAGAGGGCTATCAAAATCGAGTTTGCGCCACCTATGGGGCGCATTCTCTGCTTCTTCTTGGGTTAGGCTGAAAGCCTTATGCTACCATAGCCCAGGGCAACGCCCTGGGTATGAATGCGGTAGTCGAAACGCCCTGAAAGGGCAATACTTAAACGGCAACGATGGCGATTTGTGTTGCCCTTTCAGGGCGCAAACATACAAATAACTGCTACCCAGGGCGTTGCCCTGGGCTATGGTAGTGTAAGGCTTTCTGCCTATGCCAATGTCGCCGCTCTGTAAACTTAGTCGCCGCTTTGCAATCTTAGTGCCGCTCTGTAATCTTAGTGCCGCTCTGCAATCTTAGTGCTATGGTAGCATAAGGCTTTCAGCCTATTCTGCTCCAGATGGCAATCTTGATCTTTACTCCAACCTTGTCCTGTTATCTTTTTTTGTGGGAGGGCACCTGCGTTGGTTATTTGGAAAATCGCTCTTTATTTTGCTTGAAAATGGGTGAAAAACAAGAAAAAGGATATAAAAACGAAGAAAAACAAAACAAAATGCTTGGAAAATTTGCGCAGAATAATACAAAGTGGTAATTTTGCAGCGTAAGAGTTAGAAAAAGGTAAAATATATGATTTTGAAAAAAGTGTCAGGTAAAAAAATTTTAGAAAAACCAGTGTAACATTCGAGACATCCACTGGAACGAATAAATGTTAATTCATATTGATTTGTTTTATGTGTGATAATTCCCCAAGAGGCTGTGAAGTTCCTTGGGGAATTGTCGTCTATATGGGGGTATGCGTTAGTTGGCAGCCTACTTGCTTATTGCCTGGAGCATCGCTCCGATGGACGAGCAATGGGTGCTGTCCACAAGAATGTCGGTGGGGGAGGAGGCGGTAATCACTACTTTGGCGGCTGGTGAAATAGTATATCCGTTGCGGCGGATGGCATTGACAATCCAATGGCGTAGGTTGGCATCGCTGCACGTGAGAGCCACTTCCGTCTTTGCGCCACCCATCTGCGCACAAAATTCGCCTGTCGACAGGTCGAATGCCACATTGCGGTCGCCAAACAGATTGTTCATCTCGCCAGCGAGGATAAGGTCTTCTGTCTGCCCCTCAACGATGTGACCGTCGGAGCGAAGTAGCCAAAGACGGTCGGAAAGGGTAAGCGACAGCGACACGTCGTGCGACGACAGGAGTATCGCCTTGCCGTTGTCCGCAGCCAAATGGTGCAGAAGTTGGAGCACATCTGTGCGGCTTGCCACATCGAGAAACGAGGTGGGTTCGTCGAGCAAGATTATCGGTGTTTCTTGCGCCACCGCGCGCGCAATCATCGCTTTCTGCCGCTCCCCATCGGAGAGTTCGGCAACGAAGCATTCCGCCTTGTGGCTGATGCCCACTGCCTGCATAGCCTCGGCAACAACCGCGCGGTCGTGGTTGTCGAGACGGCCGATAAACCCAGTGTGAGGCTGCCGCCCCAAGCCCACGAGTTCGGCAACCGTCAGTCCGCCTGCCATCGTGCGGTCGGTGGTCACCACGCTCACGAGGCGCGACAACGCCTTGCGACTGATGCCCGACAGGCTATGCCCGTCAATCATCACTTCACCCTTCAGCGGCGGCTGAGTGCCCGCCACCGTGCGCAGCAGCGTCGACTTTCCTGCTCCATTAGCGCCCAAGAGACTAACCATCTGACCGCTGTAGAGCGACAGACTTACGTCGGCGACAATCTCCGTAGAACGTTTGCCCACGGTATATCCAGCAGTGATGCCATTGAGTTGCAGTAGCGGTTTCATCAGTTGAAGTAGAAAATTTTGCGGCGGTTGAGAATTACGTATAGGATTACTGGCACGCCGATGATAGGCGTGAGGGCATTTATGGGTATCATGCCATTGTCCATCGGCAGGACGCTGATGAGTGTGCACGCGAGGGCAATCACAGCGCCGGCGAGGATGGTGGCAGGGATAAGTCGATAGTGGTCGGAGGTGCGGAGCACGAGCCGAGTGATGTGCGGCACGACGAGCCCTATAAACCCAATCGGTCCACAGAACGCCGTGACAACGGCAGTAAGTAGCCCAGTGATCACAAGTAGCCAGTTGCGCGTGGTCTGAAGGTTCACGCCAAGGTTTTCGGCATACCGCTTGCCGAGGAGCAACGCGTTCAATGGCTTAATCAGCAGCATCGAAGCGATGAGCCCAGCCACCACAGTGGCGGCAAAGAGCGGCAACTGGCTGAGCGTTACGCCCGAGAAGTTGCCGAGCCCCCATATCATAAAGGAATGCACGCCCTCTTCGGTGGCGAAGAAGTTGAGCAGCGAGATGGCTGACGAGGCTATATATCCGATGAGTATGCCCACGATGAGCAGCATCGTGCTACTCTTCACGAGGTTGGAAAACACGAGCAGAAGACCCATCACTGCCATTGCACCGATAAATGCGCCCGTGAGCGTGGCGGCGAAGCCTCCGGCTGCAGCGCCGAAGATGGTGGAAAATGTGCCTCCGAGGGCGAGCAACACGCATCCCGCGCCAAGGCTTGCGCCAGTCGATACGCCGAGTATCGACGGGTCGGCGAGGGTGTTGCCGAAGAGTGTTTGCAGAAGCAGACCCGACACTGCGAGTGCGCCGCCAGCGAGTGCTGCCGTAGCGATGAGCGGCAGACGGCTTTGGCACACGATGAAGTTCCACGGCTCATAGTCCGACGGAGTGCCGAGAAGGATGCTCACCACCTCCTTCGCCGGGATGCTCACCGTGCCCACAAGCAACAGTGCCACAGTCAGTGCAGCAATCAGGACGACGAGCGCCGCCATTACAATGCGGTAGCGCTTCATCGGTTAGTCTCCCATAGGTTTATAGTATGCCAACTGATAGTCGGGCAGGAGTTCGGGGTGGAAGAGTTTCACGTATTCGCGAAGCAGCCGCTCGGGGTGGAATGGCGTTTCCTCGAAGATGCCGCTTGTGGCGGAGTCCACGTAGTACACGCCATGGTTGCCGAAAGCGCGGAACTTGTCGTTGTGGGGGTAGAGCCCGAGCATCGCCTTCTTGTCGAGGGTTTGCCCGTAGACGGTTATGAGCCAAAAGTCGGCATTCTGCGCCTTGTCGAGCACCCGCGGGAAGTCGAGCGACAGCGAGCCCGACGACTTGTCGTCAGCCCAAGGGTAGGAGGCTGCTGCGTCGGCATAGAGGGCGGCTTTGTAACTCTTGCCGCCAGGCACATACCACACGCCGTTGATTACGTATTCCGAGATAACCGTGGGGTGGGTTTTAGCCTCTGCAGCCATATCTTTCAGCGCCTTATAGTCGGCTGCCACTTTGTCGAAGATGTCTTCCGCCTCCTGTCGTTTGCCAAAGAGCCGTCCGATGAATTCAATCCATTGTGCGCGCTCGAGTGGCGAGGCTTCCATATAGTCCACCATCTCGATGATGGGAATGCCCATGTTGGCTATGGTGCCGTAGCCGCTGTTTTCCATAGGCGACATAAACATCGCTTCGGGCGAGGCGCTGACAATGCGTTCGGTCGACGGCATCATCGACGAGCCGCAGTCTGCCACTTTGCCGCTTTTCAGTCCGGCAACGATTTCCGGGGTCTTGAAGTACTGCGCATCAAGCACTGCGCACACTGCCGAGGCGCAGCCGAGTTCCTTGATGGGGCGAGCATAGACGTCGGAGTAGACGAGAACCTTCTGCAGTGGCACTTTCACCATGGTGCCCTCGGGCAGGTTGGTTGGCGCGGGCTTGTCGCGGTCGATGAGCACATAGGTGTGGAGTGTCTTGCCAGAGTGCCACGGGTCGGCGATGGTGACAAGTGTATAGCCGTCGGCATCCTCGATGCTGAGCAGGGCTGATTCGTGCTTGCGCTCCTTGCTGCATCCGCAGAGGATGGTGGCAACCAATAATAATGTCAGGATTTTTTTCATCATACTGCAAATGTAATGCATTTAAAAATTTATTTGAAATTTGTTTGAAATTTTGTTGCGTTGTGGAATTTAGTTATTTTTGTAGTCGATTGAAAACATAAGGGTTAAATAATTATTCTACATTCTCTAAATAAATAATCTTATGAAAAAATTCTACGTTTTGATGCTTTTCGCATTGGTAGCCGCCGTGAGTGCTTTTGCCACTGATACAAAAACGGTGTCCTACACATTTACTTCCGCAACGTGGACTGCCTGGAACAATAGCGGAAAAACAGCCAACTGGACATGCACTGGAGAAACCTACGGCTTCTCGGACACTAAAGGTGTGGAAATTCCTGAATATAAGTCAGCAACAGTTGAATGCCCTGATAGTTACCAATCGGTTACTCAAATTGCTGTGACATGCTACGGACCAGACGATGCCAAAAGTGATATATTATGTGGTTCTTTTTCAGTTTATGTCGGCGATATTGCAGTCGATAATACGTTTATGATAAATCAAGACGAAGCGGATGACCCTCATATCGAAACATTCACTTTCGATACCCCTTTGTCAGGCAATATTAAAATTCAAGTAGAGGATCCGATTGGAGGAACGATCTATGTAGAATCCGTCGCAGTCACCTACCAACTCAAGTGCATTGTGCCGAAGTTCAACGTAAGCAGTGGCGAGACCTACACCGAGCCAGTCAACTTGGTGATGTCCACTGAAACCGAAGCCGCTACGATTTCCTATGAAATCACTGGTCCAGAACAGTTGTCGGGCTCTGGCGAAACCCCTGTTAGCGTCACTCTCGGCAAGACTGGCACTTACCACGTGAAAGCCACAGCAAAGAAGGACGGCTATGAGGACAGTACCCCTAACTCGGTAAATGTAAAAGTCTCTTTGACTTGCCCCGAGCCGACAATCGACATCCCTGACGGCGCGAAACTCACCGATGCCACCGATGTCGTAATCTCTTCGTCGCTCAGCGGCGTAACCGTCGACTACAGAATTACCGGTCCTGACGGCTTCACAACCATCGAAGAGACGGGCAAATCGGTGCCAGTTATTGTGTCGAACCTATATCTCAACGGTAACTACTATATCTATGCCACAGCCCACAAGGACGGCTACAACGACAGCACCGAAGAGTGCGTAGCGTTCTCGATAGCGAAGAAATGCAGCGACCCTCTTACCAAAACTGCTCCAGGCATCTACACCGAGCCGCTGACGTTTGAGATGTTCAGCACAACAGAAGGTGCACTCATCGACTATAAGGTCTTGGACAATAACGATGAGGTGATTGAAGAGAAGACCAACTGTAAGAACTACGTATCGATCACTCTTGCAAAATATGGCGAGTTTAAGGTCAAAGCAATGGCTCACAAGGATGACTATGAGGATAGCGACTGGTTTACTCTTGATTTCGATATGAGAATCCTGTCTGCTGCCCCGACATTCTCATTGGATGAAGGTACATACACGGAGGCGAAGAGTGTAACGCTTGCAACGACTACCACAGGTGCCAAGATCTACTACAAGATTGGTGATGACACTGAATATACTGTCTACACCAACCCTATCGAACTCTCGAAAAACGGCACATACGCCATCACTGCCTATACCGAAGCCACAGAATCTACTGCAAAGAGTGCCGAGGTGACAAAGACTTACACCATCAACATTCCGACCGATTACTACAAATTGTGCACGAATAGAGCATGGCTCACTCCAGGCACAAAGGTTGTCTTTGTGGACAAATCTACATCGTACGCGATGTCGAAAGAACAGAAAACCGACAACCGTGGTACGGCTGCGGTTACGATATCCGGTGACAGGTTAACCAACCTCGCATCGGAGGTGGCTGTGTTTACTATCGGTGAGAAAGATGGCTATTACACATTCTATACCGACGATTCCCACAAAACAGGCAAAACCGCAACATTGTCTGGCTATCTTTATGCGGCATCTACATTACCTGACTCCAAACTGAGAACCCAGACTGACGTTGATAACAATGCTGAGTGGAGTATTTCATTGGAAAACGATGGCGCTGCTTCCATTCAGGCGCAGACAGACACTGACATTACTCGAAACTATATGCGCTTCTATGGCTCAACAGATCCGGTGGTCAACTGCTATGCAGTCGGTAAATATAGAGCCCCATACATATATTTCTTGACATCTACTTCTTCGGTGTCGAATGTATCGGCAAACGAAGGCGTGAAGATCTTCGGCGCTGAAGGTGGCGTAGTCGTAAGCACCGACAACGCAACCGACGTGGCAATCTACACCATCGCCGGACAACTCGTCAGCCGCACAACGGTAGCCGCAGGCACATCGACCGTCAGCGTCGCCCCAGGCTTCTACGTGGTTCGCGCTGGCAGCAAAGCCGCGAAAGTTATCGTAAAATAATAAAATAAGAAAATATGAAAACAAAAGCAGGGAGCGCTCGCGCTCCCTGCTTTGTTTTACTAAGTTGGTGTGGGTTACTTCGTCAGACGGTAACCTACGCAGATGTTGTCGTATTTGTCGAGGAGTGAGGTGATTGAGTTGAGTGTCTTCAAATCAGCCTTGCTCGACACTGCCTCAAAGAGGGTGAGGAGTTTCTTTGCGTCCATTGTCATCGAGATTTCGTTGCCCGACTTCTGGATGTAGACCGTAAACGAACTGTCCTTCTTCGAGAGACTTGAAATCTTGCTGAGCAACTGCATCTTGAATGAGCCGTCGCTGTTCTGGGTCAATGTACCGTTGATGGGCACTTTCTTCAGTGTGAGAGTGAAAGAGCCGTCGCTGGCAATTTTCATCGTGGAGTTGAGCAAGCCGAGTTTCTTGTAGTAAGGCTTGATTTTCTTCTCTACGGCAGTGGTCATGGCAGAGCCAGTGGCCTGCGAAAGCAGGTTGTCCGATTTGAGGACCACGGCAGGACCAGAAGTAGTCCATGTGCCTTCGAGTGATGCTACAGTGATAGTTGTGTTTTGGGCAACAGTCTCCTTGACCACGTTGCCAAGGCCGCTGAGCGCACTTTTCCAGTCGGTGGCATTAGCCACGCCAAATCCCAAGGCGATGGCAGCCAAAGCGCACGCAAAAAGTTTTGTAGATTTCTTCATCATTTATGTCATTTTAATGTGCCGCAAAGTTACGAAATGCGCCAAAAAGAGAGCAAAAAAAATCGAAATAATAAGATGGTTTATCGAAAATATCGCTTAATATGAGTAACTTTGCGCACATTATTTAGAAAAGTATAAACGTATTAACGATATGAATGAATTAGCTTCAAAGTACAGTCCCGAGGAAGTAGAAGGGAAATGGTATGAGTATTGGCTGAAACATGACCTGTTTAAATCGACTCCCGACAGCCGCGAGCCGTACACGATTGTCATTCCGCCGCCCAATGTAACTGGTGTGCTCCACATGGGACACATGCTCAACAACACTATACAGGACATCCTTGTGCGCCGCGCGCGCATGGAGGGTAAAAACGCCCTCTGGGTGCCGGGCACCGACCACGCCTCGATTGCAACTGAAGCGAAAGTTGTGGCTCGCCTTGCCACCAAAGGCATCAAGAAGACCGACCTCACCCGCGACGAGTTCCTCAAGCACGCGTGGGAATGGAAAGAGGAGCACGGCGGCATCATCCTTGAGCAACTGAAGAAACTCGGCGCTTCGTGCGACTGGAGCCGCACGGCCTTCACCATGGACGAAGTGCGCTCCAAGAGCGTGCTCCACGTGTTTGTCGACCTCTACAAGAAGGGGCTCATCTACCGCGGCGTGCGTATGGTCAACTGGGATCCGGCAGCGCAGACTGCCCTCAGCGATGAGGAGGTGATCTACAAGGAAGAGCATGGCAAACTCTACTATCTCCGCTACAAGATTGTAGGCGAGGACGGCTATGCCATCGTGGCAACGACCCGTCCGGAGACCATCATGGGCGACACGGCGATGTGCATCAACCCCAACGACCCGAAGAATGCGCACCTCAAGGGCAAGCGCGTGATTGTGCCGCTGGTGGGTCGTGAGATTCCTGTTATCGAGGACGACTACGTTGACATCGAGTTTGGTACTGGCTGCCTGAAGGTTACGCCTGCTCACGACGTTAACGACTATATGCTCGGCGAGAAACACAACCTCAAGAGCATCGACATTTTCAACGACAACGGCACTATCAGCGAAGCCGCCGGCCTCTATGTTGGCATGGACCGTTTCGCTGTGCGCGAACAGATAGAGAAGGACCTCCAGGAGGCTGGCTTGCTCGAAAAGGTGGAAGCCTACACCAACAAGGTGGGGCACTCGGAGCGTACCGACTCGGTTATCGAGCCTAAACTCTCGATGCAGTGGTTCCTAAAGATGGAAGAACTGGCAAAGCCAGCGCTCGATGCCGTGATGGACGACGACATCCAGTTCCATCCTGCCAAGTTTAAGAACACCTACCGCCACTGGATGACCAACATCAAGGACTGGTGCATCTCGCGCCAACTCTGGTGGGGTCACCGCATCCCTGCCTACTTCCTGCCTGAGGGCGGCTACGTAGTGGCTGAAACCATTGAGGAGGCTGTAGCATTGGCGCAAGAGAAATCTGGCAACAAGGACCTCAAGGCAGAAGACCTCCGTCAGGACGAGGATGTGCTCGACACATGGTTCTCGTCGTGGCTGTGGCCTGTGTCGCTCTTCAACGGCATCCTTGAGCCTGACAACGAAGAAATCAAATACTACTATCCTACATCCGACCTCGTTACGGGTCCAGACATCATCTTCTTCTGGGTGGCGCGCATGATTATGGCGGGCTACGAGTACAAGGGCGACAAGCCTTTCCGCAACGTCTACTTCACGGGCATCGTGCGCGACAAACTCGGTCGCAAGATGTCGAAGTCGCTCGGCAACTCGCCCGACCCGTTGATGCTCATTGAGAAGTTCGGCGCCGACGGCGTGCGCATGGGCTTGATGCTTGCTGCGCCTGCGGGCAACGACATCCTCTACGATGATTCTCTCTGCGAGCAGGGTCGTAACTTCAACAATAAAATCTGGAACGCGTTCCGCCTTGTCAAGGGCTGGGAAGTGGCAGATGCCGCTCAGCCTGAATATGCTGCCAAGGCAGTGGAATGGTTCCGTATGCAACTCGACAAGACTATTGCCGAGGTCGACGACCTCTTCGGCAAGTTCCGCCTGTCGGAGGCTCTGATGGCTGTCTACAAACTCTTCTGGGACGAGTTCTCGTCGTGGTATCTTGAGATGGTGAAGCCAGCCTACGGCTCGCCGATCGACCGTGCTACCTACGAGGCTACCCTCGGCTATTTCGATGCACTGCTCCGCCTGTTGCATCCGTTTATGCCGTTCATCACCGAAGAACTCTGGCAACACATTGCCGAGCGCAAGGACGGCGAGAGCATCATGAATGCGTTGCTGCCTAAGGCTGACGCATTTGACGACGCCGTTGTTGCCGACATGGACACCGCCAAAGGTATCATTGCTGGTATCCGCACCGTGCGCCTGCAGAAGAACATCCCTAACAAGGAGGCACTCGAACTCCAGGTGATGGGCAATGCGCAGGTTCCGTTTGAGTCTATCGTCAAGAAGTTGGCTAACCTCTCTGCGGTGAGCAACGTTTCGGAGAAGGACGCAACGGCTGTGGCGTTTATGGTTGGCACTACGGAATATGCTGTGCCGCTGGGCAACAACATCAACGTTGAGGAAGAAATCAAGAAACTCGAAGCCGACCTGAAGTATCAGGAAGGATTCCTTCAGAGCGTATTGAAGAAACTCAGCAACGAGAAGTTCGTCAACAACGCACCAGCGAAGGTCATCGAGATGGAGCGCAAGAAGCAGGCCGACGCCGAAGCAAAGATTGCCACCCTCAAAGAAAGCATCTCCGCCCTCCAAGGAAAATAAAGCCCCATTATGGAGCGAGCCCCAGAGGCGGGAGCAGATAATTAGGCTGAAAGCCATCAACGACCATAGCCCAGGGCAACGCCCTGGGTAACAAATAGATAGTGAAAAAACGCCCTGTAAGGGCAACACAAATCACCAACGTTGCAGTTGGTAGTGTTGCCCTTACAGGGCGCACTCGCGCAATGGGTTTTCACCCAGGGCGTTGCCCTGGGCTATGGTAGCATAAGGCTTTCAGCCTATTAAAATGCGCTTCGCACATTTTTTTGAATGCGCTTCGCGCATTTTTCCCATACTTCGATTAATGCGTATGCATAAATTTTGCACAAAAAAAGCCTACTGGCGGGCAGTAGGCTCAGCGGAAAGAGAGGGATTCGAACCCTCGGTACGGATAACCGTACAACGGTTTTCGAGACCGTCCCGATCGACCACTCCGGCATCTTTCCTTAAATCGAATGCAAAGTTACTCTTTTTTTCGAAAGTCAAAGCCATTTTCGCAAAAAAAATTCCATTTGTTCGCAATAGCGCGGCTTTGCCGCGCACCCGTCGCCACATTGTGGCAGTCGATGGTGTTGAGCACGGCATCGTCGAGGGGGATGTTTGAAAATGTGCGTTGCAAATGGTGCCGGAGAGGGGAGGGATAGGCTGAAAGCCTTACTCTACCATAGCCCAGGGCAACGCCCTGGGTAATAAACGGATAGCGAAAAACGCCCTGTAAGGGCAACACTCCAACAGCAACGTTTGTGATTAGTGTTGCCCTTACAGGGCGCACACGCGCAATGGGCTTTTACCCAGGGCGTTGCCCTGGGCTATGGTAGCATAAGGCTTTCAGCCTATTAAAATGCGCAATGCGCATTTTGCCCATATTTCACCATTAATCCGCTATGCGCATTTTTTAATTCCTCTTTTAAATGTGCTTCGCGCATTTCTTCCATTTCAACATTATCGGCATTTTCAAATATTTCCGCATTACCCGATTTCGCATAATGTCAATTATCACAATTCCGTACAATCCCCAATTTATCCGTTCTCGTTTTCGCATTTTGGCACCCACTGCGCTGATGCCGATTAATCGGTGAAAACGTAGTCGGGGTTGTAATCGACGTTGTACGATTCCAAAAATTTGCGGTATTCTTCGGCGAATGTGTGGTGCGTATGGTGTTCTTTTTGCTGCGAAATGTAATCTATCGTTTTGGCTACGACCGACTGGCTAACGGAAAACGCTCCGTAACCACCTTGCCACGTGAACCGTTCGTAACATCTGTCGAGCGATTTCATCCATCGGCTGCTATTCCTCTTTAGTTCCTCGACAATATAGGCAATGCTTACGTCCCTTGACAATAGGAACAATATGTGAACATGGTCGCCCACGCCACCCATCTTTACGTTCACGCAACCATTCTTTGTCAAAATCTGCGACAGATAGCCGTAAAGACGTGGTAAATCCTCCTCTCTCAACGTAGGGCTCGTGGTTTTTATGTGAAAGATTAGGTGGATGTATATTTTGCTCAATGATTGCGGCATAACGTTTTTATTTACAAATATAGGGCATAAGGAATGATTAGCACAAGAATTGTATCCAAAATGTGTGTTGAAAATGGTGTCGAATAGATGATGTTTAAAATGTGCGTTGCAAATGGCATCGGAGAGGGGAGGGATAGGCTGAAGGCCTTATGCTACCATAGCCCAGGGCAACGCCCTGGGTAACAAACGGATAGCGAAAAACGCCCTGTAAGGGCAACCCAAAACGGCGACGTTGGTGATTAGTGTTGCCCTTACAGGGCGCACGCGCGCAATGGGCTTTTACCCAGGGCGTTGCCCTGGGCTATGGTGGTGTAAGGCCTTCAGCCTATACTCCCTCGCTGGGGGCTCCCATACAATTGGCTTTCACCCAGGGCGTTGCCCTGGGCTATGGTAGAGTAAGGCTTTCAGCCTATAAAAAAACCGGGGATTGGCTCGATGCCAATCCCCGGGTTGATATGGATTTTTTCCTAACGTTATTTCACTACGACTTTTGCGGCTTTGTTGGCGGCGCGGACCACGTAGAAGCCTGGGGCTACGCTTACCGTTGATGTGCCTGCGGCTACCGTTGTGCGGCTGACGAGTTGTCCGGCGATGGTGTAGATTGCCACGTCGGTTGCTTTGTCGGCGCTTACAACTACGCCACCTTCAGTGCCAAACACCTTCACACCCTCGCTTGCTGATACTTTCGATACTGATGAAGTTGATGGCTGGTAGTAGATCTTTGGAGCAGTTTGTCCGGTTGAGTAGCAACTGAAAATAGAGTTGGCGCTATTATATTTCAGCAGATTATTTGTTTTGTCACCTTGTGCTTTGATTGTTGCATCACCATTGGATGCTAATGTAATGGTCCACTCAGCATTGCTGTCAACCGTTGATTGAGTTCTAAGGTAATTTTTGCTTGATGATGCTGCATACAAATAGCCAGTTACAGAAGTCTTGTCTGTATTGTCTGAGTATGAATCATCTGTATAGAATGTATAATTACCATTGGATTTGCCAATTGTAAACACAGCAACATCAGTTGTTTTGGATGTTATCTCGTCGTTTGTTATCGTAACGCCAGCAACACCCCGGTTATTGTCTTTTTGTACTTTCGACATGGCTTTGGAGCCACAGGCAAAGATAACCTTAGTGCCTGTTGTGAGCAATGCAGCATTTGTGCAGAGTTTGAATGGTTCATTGGGCAGATGGAGAGTGTAGGTCTTTGTCACAACATCGCTCTTATAGGTCGTTTCCGTGGCAGCAGTGTAGGCAGTGATTTTGAATGTGCCAGATTCGTTGAGTTCGATAGGTTCGGTGTAGACTGTTTCGTCGCCGTCGTTGATTTTGTAGTAAATCTTAGCACCATCGGTAGTCGTTGTGAGCGTTACGCTCTTCGCTTCTGTGTAGGTGCCTTCGTCCAATGAGAATGTCGGCGCTGCCGAGCGGTTAGCGATAGTGTAAATGAATGTTTTTGTACTACTTGTGTAGTCTTCCTTGTGGGCTGTGGCCTTGACTTGGTATTCACCGATGTCAGAAAGAGTGATTTCGGTGCCACTCTCGCAGTCGGTCTTCGATGCAACCGTTTCGTGGGTATCGGTATTCTCAATCGTATAGTCGATAAGCGCATCGTCGGTTGTGCAGTAGAGTTTGAATGTAACAGGCTCTTCATATACGCCTCCATCAGGATCAGCATAAAGTTCTCCGCATGTCTTGTTGATTTCGAAGATGATTGAAGCCGATGTGCTGTCGTTGTAGCCGTCCTTCTTTGCTGTTGCAGTGACGTAGTAAGTGCCGTTGAGGTGAATGTCCTCGGTTGCTGGCGCTACTTCACCAGTCTTTTCGATGGTCTCGAAGCCGTCAGGACCAGTGATTTTATAGTCGAGAGTTGCACCTTCGAGCGTTGAAAAGATTCTCAGCGTAGTGGCATCAGTAAGGGTCTTGCCGTCTTCAATGTTGAACGTTGGCGCAGGGCAAGTTTTGTTGATTTTTACATTTATAATTCCGGGATCGCTGTTGTTGTAGCCGTCCTTCTTAGCCACGGCTTTCACATGGAATGTGGCGCTCTTGTTGAGAGTGACAGTCGCAGGGGCTGCAACCTCGCCTGAGGCGAAAGTCTCGCCAGCAATAGTGATTGAATAGTTAATCGTAGCACCCTCTGTGGCGGTCGACATCACCAAGTCAACGTTGTCGGTGTAGGTAGTGCCTTGTTCTACGTTGAATGTTGGTGTTTCGCATTGGGGGTAGGTGATGGCAACGTTAGAGATATAAATTGCTCCTTTAGAATATGTCATTTTAACATTCACTTTCCCTGACATAGCGTTAGATGGAGTAAATGTAAGAGTCCCATTAGTTTTATTTGCTGTCATGCTTTGGGTACTAACAGTTTCATCTCCAATGGTGACAGTTACAGAACCTGAACCTGTTTTTGATGTGTTATATGTAACGACTACTTTGGTGATGTTGTCAAAACTTTCTGGCGAAGTAGCATTAGCACCATTTTCTGTTGAGGTATTTACGCCTACGCCCTTCTTTTCTATAAACGTAGAACCATCTTTCCCCGAAGTCCAGTTGGCTGCGCTGCTGCTGTCGTCGATGGTTTTGGTGGCTTCCCATGATTCGGATGTAAACGTGTAGGTCACCGTTTTTTCGGCGGCGAAAGCGCTTACGGTGGCTA
>CAVAPE010000009.1:24395-30349 GCA_963590405.1 Eubacterium sp. CAG:180
GTTGTTTTCCCTTCGTTTGTCGTTCGTTTTTGGGGTTAATGTAACCCGATGATTGTCCTATTGTTAGTCAACCACAAAGGTATGTATATTTATCAATGTAACAAAATTTTCCGCAACAATTCTAAATAACATTTTTGTAACGTCAACCCATAAGCGCCCCGTAGGGCCGCGAGGGTGTGGGGGCGAGGGGTGGGATGAGGTGGTGGAGATTGAGAAGGAGAAGATGTGATGTGATGTGATGTGATGGTGCGAGGGGGATGAAAAATTGCGTTGCATATGATGCCGGCGAAGGGAGGGATAGGCTGAAAGTCTTAAACGACCATAGCCCAGGGCAACGCCCTGGGCTATGGTCGTTTAAGACTTTCAGCCTATTCACCCTCGCTGGGGTATTGCCTATTTCTTTTCGTCGGCGATCATTTCGATGATGCGGCGGAGGTGCTTCCAGAATTTGTCAACTGCTGGGATGTGCATCGACTCTTTCGGGGTGTGTACGTCGCGGAGAGTAGGACCGAAGGAGATCATGTCAAGTTTCGGATTGTTGACAAGGAAGTTGCCACATTCCAAACCAGCGTGGAGCGAAGTGCAGAGCGGAGTGATGCCGTAGAGGTCCTCGTATGCCTTCACAGCCACCTTGAGGATTTCTGAATCCATGTTAGGTGTCCATCCTGGATAGCCGTCGCCCTGCTCAACCTCTGCGCCGCAGATTTCGAAGTGAGCGTAGATCTGTCCAGCGATGTCGTATTTGCGGCTCTCCTCCTCGCTACGCTGCGAAGTGGTGATCGTGATTACGTGCTTGTCGCGGTCCACACGGATAAGGGCAGTGTTGGTGGAAGTGTTGACCATGCCCTCAATACGGCGGCTCATAGCGATGACCGCGTTAGGGATAGAGTTGACACACCAAACCACGCGTTTAGCCGTAGCAGCGTCGATCACTGTGGCAGGAGTAGCCTCCGATTCCAACTTGATTTCCTGATTACCCTCGATGTTTCCAAATTCCTCCTCGATGGTAGCGGCAAACTCGTTGACACGCTTGCGGAGATCCTCCTTCTTGTCGGCAGGCACACCGATAACAGCGTAGGCGTTGCCCGGGATAACGTTGCGGAGTTCGCCGCCGTTGATGTCGGCAAGAGCCACCTGATCG
Source organism: Eubacterium sp. CAG:180 (assembly GCA_963590405.1). Classification (GTDB taxonomy): domain Bacteria; phylum Bacteroidota; class Bacteroidia; order Bacteroidales; family Muribaculaceae; genus Limisoma. The sequence continues at coordinate 25,537 of CAVAPE010000009.1, forward strand.
TTGTAGGCACGGTAGAGGCTGAAGAGGAAGCGAGCCAACTGCTTGTTGGCGTTGGCGCGACCGAGGTTGATGTCGGAGCCAGAGTGACCGCCAGTGAATTTAAGGATAGAGAACTTGAAGAACTCGTAGCCCGCTGGCGCTGGCGCATCGTTGTAGTGGAAATGACCCAGAGTGTCGATGCCGCCTGCGCAGCCAAGGAAAATCTGAGCCTCTTCCTCAGAGTCGAGGTTCACGAGGATGTTGCCCGTGATCATATCCTTGCCCAGGTTCTTAGCACCCGTAAGGCCAGTCTCCTCGTCGATAGTGAAGAGAGCCTCCAGCGGACCGTGCACGAGAGTCTTGTCGGTGAGGGCAGCCAGCGAAGCAGCAATGCCGATGCCGTTGTCGGCGCCGAGCGTAGTCTTGTAGTCCTTAGAGTGGAGCCATTCGCCAGTAACCTCAGTGAGGATAGGATCAGTCTCGAAATTGTGGGTCTCCGGCTTGGTCTGGTTAGGCACCATATCCATGTGGCCCTGAAGCACGATAGTAGGAGCATTCTCCTTGCCTGGAGTAGCCGGGATGCGCATAGCCACGTTGCCGATAGGGTCGGTTTTGGCTTCTATATTGTTTCTTTTGGCAAATTCAAGCAGGAACTCGCGGATTTTTCCCTCCTTCTTTGAAGGACGAGGAACCTTGGTGATTTCATCGAAGATGCCAAAAACGATTTTTGGCTCGAGATCATTAATGGTCATAGTTGTTTACAATTTAAAATTAAACACTTGTATTTTTGAAATATTGTTAAATATCAATTAATTCGCCGTCTAAGGTATAAAAATAAATTGAGAGAGGCGAAAAATTTAACCTCATTTTCATATATTTGCACCTAAATTAATGACGAAATGCCTACTGTATTGCTCTCCGTTGCTGTTATAGCATTGTGTATCATTTTGTTGGGCGTGAAAGTGCTATTTGTGAAAAACGGGAAGTTCCCTTCCGGGCATTTGCACGACAATCCAGCAATGCGAAAACATCATATAGGATGCGCATATCGAGAGGAAAATGAAAAATTAAACAAAACGAAAATAAAACAATGAAAATTACACGCGTGATTAAAGTCACAACGCTGTTTCTTGGCGCTCTCCTGTTCTGCCAATGCTCTGGCAATGACAATAAACCTGCAGCGCAAGCCCCTGCCAAAGTGCCAACCGATGTAAAGATGGCATATATTGACAGCGACTCACTTCTTGAGAAATACAACTTTGCGAAAGACATTTTTGAGGCACAGCAACGCGCCCAAAACAAGTTGGAATCCGTTCGCCAGCAGAAGGCATCGGAGTTGCAGCGCTTCCAGTCGGAGATTGAAAACAAGGGACGCAACAACGGTTACCTCACCGAGGAAAGTTACAAGGCCGACATGCAGAAGTACCAGCAGATGGGCTACGACGCAGAGCGTCACCTTGGCGACCTTCAGAACAAGTATATCAACGAGAACAACCTGAGCATGAAGCAACTTCAGGACTCAATCGATAAATGCGTGAACGAAGTGGCAAAACAAAAAGGCATCTCAGTGGTGCTCAAGAAAGAAGCCACATTCTATGTCAACGATATCCCCAACATCACCGACGATGTTGTGAAAATCCTCAACCAGCGTTACAACAAGGTGGAGAAGAAATAAACCGACACAAACGAACAACGACCAATAGGTTTTTACTTTTTAGGTAGAAGTGTCAGGGGGAGCGCGGGCGAAGCGATTCCCCTGACTTATTTTAGAATATATGATTGAAGACAAGAAAATAACAGAAGACGTGGGCGAGCGCGCCGTGCTCGTCGGACTGATTACACCCACGCAGAGCGAGAATAAGGCAAAGGAATACCTCGCCGAACTGGCATTTCTCGCCGAGACCGCCGGCGCAAAGTCGGAAAAGACCTTTCTGCAGCGCGTCGACAACCCCAACCCACGTACCTTTGTGGGCAAAGGCAAACTGGAAGAGATACGCCAGTACATAGAGGACAATGCCATCGACCTCGCCATCTTCGACGACGACCTCACCTCGAAGCAGGTGCTCAACATAGAGAACGAGTTGAAGGTGAAAATCCTCGACCGCACGAACCTCATCCTCGACATCTTCGCCAAGCGCGCGCAGACCGCCACGGCACGCACGCAGGTGGAACTTGCACAGTATCAGTACCTTCTGCCGCGACTCACGCGCATGTGGACCCACCTCGAGCGCCAGCGCGGCGGTATCGGTATGCGCGGTCCGGGCGAGACGCAGATTGAGACCGACCGCCGTATCATTCTCGACAAGATTTCGCGCCTGAAAGAGGAACTGAAGAGCATCGACAAGCAGAAATCGATACAGCGCAAAAACCGCGGCAAACTCACACGCATAGCCCTCGTGGGCTACACCAACGTGGGCAAATCCACGCTGATGAACCTGCTGAGTAAGTCGGACGTGTTTGCCGAAAACAAACTCTTTGCCACGCTCGACACCACCGTGCGCAAGGTGATTATCGACAACCTGCCGTTCCTGCTCACCGACACCATCGGCTTCATCCGCAAACTCCCGACCCACCTTGTGGACTCTTTCAAGTCGACGCTCGACGAGGTGCGCGACGCCGACATCCTCGTGCATGTGGTCGACATCTCGCATCCGCAGTTTGAGGAGCAGATTGAGGTGGTAAACCGCACGCTGCAGGACGTATGCCAGTCGAAGGACAAACCGATGATACTGGTGTTCAATAAGGTAGACGCTTTCACCTATGTGAAGAAGGACGACGACGACCTCACGCCGCGCCTCCGCGAAAACATTCCGCTGGAGGAGTTGAAGCAGAGTTGGATGGCGAAGATGAACGACAACTGCATCTTTATCTCAGCCCGCGAGCGCATCAACATCGACGAACTCAAATCGCGCCTCTACGACATGGCGAAGGAAATCCACATGAAGCGTTTCCCATACAACGACTTCTTGTTCCAGAAATACGACGAGGAGGACCTGATGCAATGACAAAGGCACTGTTTTTCGACATCGACGGCACTCTCGTGAGTTTCGAGACCCACGAAATTCCGGCATCGACTATAGCCGCCCTCGAGCAGGCGAAGAAAAACGGGCTGAAGGTGTGCATAGCCACCGGACGCCCCATACAACTCATCAACAACCTTTCCGCCATTGAGCATCTCATCGACGGCATGGTAACGACCAATGGCGCCGGCTGCTACTACGGCGGCAAAACGATTTTCGAGCCAATCCCAGTGGACGACGTGAAGGTGATGAAAGCCAATGCCGACCGCATGGGCGTGATGCTACTCGTGGTGGGCATCGACGGCTTGCTGCTGAGCAATCCCGACCTCGCACTCGTCGACGCGCTGCGCGCCATGCTCAACGTGCCCGACATCCCTGTGGGCGACGACATCAGTCCACTGCTTGTTGGTGGCATAGTGCAGATGACGGCATTCGTCCCAGCAGAGCAAGAACCAGAGTTTATGAAGGGCACCACGGGTAGCCACGGCTCTCGCTGGTATCCTACGTTTGTCGACATCACCGCCACCGCCGCCGACAAGGCCAAGGGCATTGAGAAGATGGCAGGGCTGATGGGCATCGATATCGCCGAGACTATGGCATTTGGCGACGGCGGCAATGACGTGCCGATGCTGCGCCACGCTGGCATCGGTGTGGCGATGGGCAATGCGCTTCCAGAGGTGCAGGCCATGGCTGACTATGTGACCACCGCCGTCGATGCTGACGGCATTGCCACCGCCCTCCGCCACTACGGGCTGATATAGGCTTTTTTGATAAGATAGGCGGCGCCTCGCTTGGCTTGCACTATCTTTTGATAAGATAGGCTGCATCTCGGCAAAACATTTTCAAGCGAGCTTGAATGTTTTGCACTCGATTTGCACTATCTTTGTAATATTATTAGCTAATAAATAATGAACAGGTCTGACAGTGTGGTGATTATTCCCACCTATAACGAAAAAGAAAATATCGAGAACATCATAAACGCAGTGTTTGCGTTGCCAGTGATGTTTGATGTGCTGATTATCGACGACAATTCGCCCGACGGAACTGCGCAGATTGTGGAGCGCATGCAAGAGCAATGGCAGGGGCGACTGCACCTGCTGAAGCGCAGCGGCAAACTCGGGCTCGGCACCGCTTACATCAAGGGCTTCAAATGGAGCATCGAGGCTGGCTATGACTTTGTCATAGAGATGGATGCCGACTTCTCGCATCCACCCAAAAAGTTGCTCGAACTCCGCGAGGCGTGCCTCAAGGATGCCGATGTGGCTATCGGTTCGCGCTACGTTTCGGGCGTAAATGTGGTGAACTGGCCAATGGGACGCGTGATCATGTCCTACTATGCGTCCGCCTATGTGCGCATCGTCACCGGAATGAACGTGCGCGACACCACGGCTGGCTTCGTGTGCTACCGCCGCGAGGTGCTCGAATCCATCGACCTCGACCACATCCGCTTTAAGGGCTATGCCTTCCAGATAGAGATGAAATTTACTGCCTACAAGATGGGCTACCGCATCAAGGAAGTGCCGATAGTGTTTGTCAACCGTGTGCTCGGCACAAGCAAGATGAACAGCAGCATCTTCGGCGAAGCCCTGTTCGGCGTGCTTCAACTGCGCATCAGCAGTTGGTTTAAGAAATATCCCCAAAAGAGATAGACACAAAGCCTTATGAAAACGATAATCTACAACGCCGACATAGTCAACGAGGGACGTCAGTTTCGTGGCTATGTGGTGATTGACGATGACTTGATTTCGGCTGTGGCAGAGGGCGACCCTTCGTCGGCACTACTTGCTGAGTGTAGCGTGCGCAACGACGTGGAC
>CAVAPE010000009.1:30359-47063 GCA_963590405.1 Eubacterium sp. CAG:180
GCGCACTGGTGATGCCCGGCGTGATTGACGACCAAGTGCATTTCCGTGACCCCGGTTTGACCCACAAGGCTGACATCGCCACCGAGTCGGCAGCGGCTGTGGCTGGCGGCGTAACGTCGTTTATGGATATGCCCAACACCAATCCGCCCACGGTAACCCTCGAAGCCCTCGAAACCAAGAACCACCGCGCGCAGGACGTGTCGGTGGCAAACTACGGCTTCTTTATCGGCGCTACCAACGACAATCTGAAAACCCTTCTCGCCGCCGACTATAGTTATACGCCAGGCGTGAAACTCTTCCTCGGCGCATCGACAGGCAATATGCTCGTCAACGACCGCGATGCCCTGCGCGGCATCTTCTCCGAAGTGCCTGCCATCGTAGCCATCCACTCCGAGGACGAGCAACTCATCCGCCGCAACCGCGAATATTATCTGAAAAAATACGGCGAGGACCTTCCTGTGAAGTTCCATCCGCTGATACGCAGCACCGAGGTGTGCTACAAATCGACGGCACGCGCCATCGAATGGGCTGCAAAGTACGGCACACGGCTGCATGTGCTCCATGTGTCGACCGCTCGCGAACTCGAACTCTTCGATGCCCGTCCGCTGGCAGAGAAGAAAGTGACGGCAGAGGTGTGTGTGCATCATCTGTGGTTCACCGACGAGGACTATGACCGCCTCGGCAACCTCATAAAATGGAATCCTGCAGTGAAGACCTGGGACGACCGCAACGCCCTACGCAACGCCTTGCTGCAAGGCAAACTCGACGTGGTGGCAACCGACCACGCCCCACATCTGCTCGAAGAGAAACAAGGCAACTGCCTCAAGGCAGCATCTGGCGGACCGCTCGTGCAGCACTCCCTTCTCGTGATGCTCGAACTGGTACACCAGCGCGTGTTCCCGCTGGATTTGGTGGTGCGCAAGATGTGCCACGCCCCTGCCGACCTCTTTGGCGTGGTGCGCCGCGGCTATCTGCGTCCAGGCTATTATGCCGACATCGTGGTGGTGGACCGCAATATGCCGTTCACCGTGCGCACGGAAAACATCCTCACCAAATGCGGCTGGTCGCCGTTTGAGGGCTACACATTCCACAACTCGGTGCGGCAGACCTATGTAAACGGTCAGTTGGCGTTCGACCAAGGACACGTCGACACCTCGGTGAGAGGCCGCCGTCTGCGCTTCGACCATAATACAAACCCAAGAAACTGAACTATAGAGACAAACTGAAATAAGCACTATGAAAACAGACTATTCAAAAGGACTGACAAGTAAGCAAGTGGCTGAAAGCAAGCAACAATACGGCGACAACGTGCTTACGCCGCCCGCCAAAGCCTCCGTGTGGAGCCAGTTCCTTGAAAAATTCAACGACCCACTGATAAAAATACTTCTTGTGGCGCTCGTTCTCTCGATAGGCATCGCCTTCTATGAGGCGTTCGGCCTCAATGAGGGCTACAAAGCCTTCCTTGAGCCGCTCGGCATCTTCCTTGCCGTGATGCTCGCCACGGTGATAGGCTTCGTGCTCGAACTCAACGCCAACAAGAAATTTGAGATGCTCAACCAGATGAACGACGACGTGGCAGTGACCGTGCTCCGCGACGGAAACATCACGCAGGTGGCGCGCCGCGATGTGGTGGTGGGCGATGTGGTGATACTCAACACGGGCGACGAAGTGCCAGCCGACGGCACGCTCATCGATAGCGTTTCGCTCAGTATCAATGAGAGTACGCTCACGGGCGAACCCGTAATAAAGAAAACCCATATAGAAGCCGACTTCAAGAAGGATGCCACATATCCGTCTAACCGTGCACTGCGCGGCACAACAGTGACCGAAGGCCACGGCACGATGGTGGTCGACGCCATCGGCGACGCAACGGAGTACGGCAAGGTCTACGTGGCAGCGCAGATCGACAACGGTGTGAAAACCCCACTGACACTGCAGTTTGAGCGCCTCGGCAAACTCATATCCTATGCAAGTTACACCATCGGAGCACTGATTATCATAGGTCGTCTGTGCATCTACGACTACGGCGATGGCTTCGAGGCTTTCAATTTCATCGAATATCTTCTCACCACGATAATGCTCGCCGTGACACTGATTGTGGTCAGTGTGCCAGAAGGCTTGCCAATGAGCGTGACGCTCAGTTTGGCGTTGAGTATGCGCCGCATGCTTGCCACCAACAACCTCGTGCGCAAGATGCACGCCTGCGAAACGATGGGCGCAACGACCGTAATTTGCACCGACAAGACTGGTACGCTGACCCAGAACCAGATGCGCATCTACGAAACGCAGTTTGTGGCGCTCAGCAAGGAGCAGGCGCTGGATGCCGCTAAGGCAGACTCAAACCTCATTGCCGAGGCAATAGCCGTCAACTCGACAGCGTTCCTCGACCGCAGCGACGCAAAGCCTAAGGTTGTAGGCAACCCGACCGAGGGCGCACTTCTGCTTTGGCTCGACGACCACGGTTTCGACTATAAGACCTACCGCGAGGGCGCGAAGGTGGTGGAGCAGTTGCCATTCTCCACGATGCGCAAATTCATGGCTACGGTTGTGGAAAGTGCCGTGGCAAAAGGCAAACGCATCGTGTATGTGAAGGGTGCGCCGGAAATCGTCATTGACCGTTGCCGCAACTTTGCCGACGGCGTGACCAAAGAGCATCTACGCGAGTTGCTCCTCGGCTATCAGCAAAAGGCGATGCGTACACTCGGATTCGCATATCAGGAAGTGGACGATGCCCCAGTGGTGGAAGGTGACGCTCTTAAAGCTGACAACCTCACGTTTATGGGCATTGTGGCTATTTCCGACCCAGTGCGCACCGATGTGCCTGCTGCAGTGAAGGAAAGTCTGGATGCCGGCATCAAAATCAAGATTGTAACCGGCGACACACCAGGAACGGCAAAGGAAATCGGTCGACAGATTGGTCTTTGGGACGATGCCGTAGACAATGACACCAACATAATCACCGGTCCCGACTTCGCCGCCCTCAGCGACGACGAGGCAGCACAAGCCGCCGCACGCATCAAGATAATGTCGCGTGCGCGCCCAACCGACAAGTCGCGCCTTGTGGGCTTGCTCCAGAAGCAGGATGAGGTGGTGGCAGTGACTGGCGACGGCACCAACGATGCTCCGGCATTGAACGCCGCACAGGTCGGACTGTCGATGGGCGACGGCACTTCCGTGGCGAAGGAAGCCAGCGACATCACGATTATGGACAACTCGTTTGCAAGTATCACCCGTGCAGTGATGTGGGGTCGTTCGCTATACCAGAACATACAGCGGTTCATCCTCTTCCAACTCACTGTCAACCTCGTGGCGTGCGTCATCGTACTCGTCGGCGCATTCACCGGTCAGCAGTCGCCGCTCACCGTGACGCAGATGCTTTGGGTGAACCTTATAATGGATGCCTTTGCAGCCCTCTCGTTGGCATCGTTGCCGCCTAACGAGGCAGTGATGCGCGACAAACCACGCCATGTCAACGACTTCATCATCAACAAGGCGATGCGTTGGTTTATCATCGGCGTGGGACTGATATTTGTGTTTGTGCTGTTCGGCTTCATGCAATATCTAAAGCACGACCACACTGGTGACCTGATGCAGTTCTCGCTGTCATCGTATTTTGCCAACTATTTCAATTTTGCCAACGATGTCATGACGGCGCACGATGTAACGATATTCTTCACTTTCTTCGTTATGCTCCAGTTCTGGAACTTGTTCAACGCCAAGAGTTTTGAAACCATCCGCTCAGGCTTCTCGCAGTTGCGCGACAGCAAGGTGTTCTTCTCTACGGCAGCCGTGATTATCGTAGGGCAGATTCTGATAGTGAACTTCGGCGGTGAAATGTTTAATGTCGTGCCAATCAAGTTATCGGAATGGGTGATCATCATCGCTACCACCTCGTTGGTGGCGTGGATTGGTGAGATTGTGCATTTCGCTTTACGCTTAAAAAAGAAATAGAAAGATGGGACTCGTTTACAATCATAAAAACAAACTCGACCTTGTGGTCCTCTCGGAAGAGAAGTTGGAAAAGAACGAAGGCGAACTAATGGACTTCGTGATTATGCCTGACGGCGAAAACGGAGAAGAAAACAAGGAAGAGAGCAAAGACGACGTAAAGAAGCAGTAAATTTTTGCGGCGGAATTGCCAATTTTTACAAATATTTATAAATTTGCGAAAAAGAAGACCAATTTATGCATAAAGGTTTGAAACGAAGATACCCGCATTTCCTCCTGTCGGCGCTCGTGACCCTCGGCGTGATTTATCTCACGCTGATGCCGCGTCCTTTTGGGCAACTGCATGTGCCTATGTTTGCTGGCGCAGACAAGGTGGTGCATTTCCTGATGTTCTTCGCCGTGGCGGTGTCCTACTATTTCGACATTGTGCACAAGAAAGCCATTGCCGACAAGCCTCGATTGTTGGGGTGGATATTCTTGTTTGCCACAGTCTTCGGCGGAGCGATAGAACTCGCGCAGTCGGGGATGGGACTTGGCAGGTCGGGTGACTGGTTTGACCTGTTTGCCGATGCCGCAGGCGCATTCTACGGATGCGTTGTGGCGTGGCTTGTGATTAAAAAATAACGATAGCGATGGCAGAAGAAAACACAACGACCGACAACACCCAGCAGGAATTGCCCATTGTTGAGGCTCACCGCAAGTCTGGGTGGCTGAAGCGCATTCTTCGGATTGTCGCAATTTTCGTTGTGTTCGTATTCCTTTTGCCGTCGGTGCTTTATATTCCTGCCGTTCAGCGTGCTGCAAAGAATTTCGTTGAGGAGAAGGTGTCGGAGTCGACTGGCTACACCATCAAAATCGGCGAATTGTCGCTGAAATTTCCTCTGCGCTTATCGGTGGCTGATGTGCTTGTTCTCGACGAGCACCGCGACACGATGATTTGCGGCAATAGGGTAGAACTCAATGTGCGTCCGATGTCGCTCCTCGCTGGTAATGTGGTGCTCGGCGGCGTAAGCGTGGACAAGGCTTATTACCGCATGGTCAGTAGCGACACCTCGATGGTGCTTGCCGCCCGCTTGCGCTCGTTTGTGCTTTCGGAGAGCCGCTACGGCATCCTTTCCGACCATATCGACCTCGGCGAGGCTGTTGTCGACGGCGTTGATGCCTCGATTGATTTCGACAACCGCAAGTCGAAGTCTGAGCCCAAGGACACTACCCAGTCCACTCCTCTGCTTATCACCCTCGACAAACTGTCGCTTAAGGATGTGAACTACCGCATGGCGATGATGCCTACCATCGAATCGTTGTCGGCGAAAATCAACAGCGGCGAGTTGCGCGACCTGACTGTGAACCTGAAAAACAATCTTGTGCGGCTCAATAGTCTTGACATAGCGGCACTCGATGCCGAATATATCCAACCTACGGAAAAGGCTGCCGCCGAATTTACGGCACAGTTGCCCGTCGACACTATTCCAGCCGACACCACATCAGCGCCGTGGACCATTGTGGCACGCCATTTCCGACTTTCCAACAGCAAGGCTCTCTACGCAGTGAGTGGTGCGCATCCTGCACCAGGCTTTGATGCATCGTATATCCAACTCGACAGTATCAACATCGCTGCCGATGATGTGTATAACCGCGGTTCAATCATCAGGTTGCCGCTCAAAGTGCTCTCAGCCAACGAGCGGTGCGGCTTGAAATTGGCATCGACCTCTGGACTGATCACGATGGACGAAAAGCAACTGAGCATAGAGAAGTTTAAGATGGCAACCTCGGAATCGACTTTCGGCATTGATGCGTGGCTCGACGCTTCGGCGCTCAGCGGCAACGACAACGCAAAGGTCGATGCAAAAATCACCTCGCAAGTGTCGCTCGGCGATGCCGAAAAGGTGATGCCGCTGCTCAAGCCCGTGTGGCGTTCGCTCGGAGCGAGAACTGTGGATTTGGCAGTTGAGGCTGGCGGAACGATGAGTTCGGTTGACATCAAGAAAGTGGCTATCAATGTGCCGCAAGTGCTCAACATCTCCATGAAGGGCAAATTTGCCAATGTGATGAAGCCCGAATACATCAGCGGCGCTATCGACATCGACGGCAAACTCACTGGCGGAAACTATCTGAAGAAAGCCTTCGACCTGCCTGCCGATATCAATGTGCCAGTGGTCGCGCTGAAAGGCAAGGTTGACTATCGCGACGAAAAGGCAAGTGGCAATATCCGTGCCACGGTGGCTGGCGGAAGTCTTGTGGCTGACGGCAAAATCAATATGAAGCGCGAGAGTTATGATGCCAATCTGCGGCTGGCAGGCCTTGATGTGCGGAGCGTGATGCCTACCCTCGGCATCGGCACTGTAACGGGCGACTTGACGGTTGACGGCAGCGGCTACGACCTCTATAAGATGACCACGACCGTGCTTGCCGACATCAAGCATCTGAACTACGACAACGTGGACTATCACGACATTTCAATGTCGGCAGAACTCGATAGGGGCGACTACGATATGGCGATTGCTTCCAACGACGAGAAAGCAATGCTCGGCATGAACCTTCAAGGCTCGTTGTCGCCGAATGAATACAAGGTGCGCTTTGACGGCCGCATCGACAATATCGACCTCGTGGCAATGAATATGGCATCCGAACGCTTGTCGGGTGGCATGGATATAGAGGGCGCTGGATTGGTAAACCTCGAAAATGAGGAGTATGCCGGCTATATGCGCCTGTCGAACTTGTTCCTGCTGTTGCCGGGCAACACCTTCCGTACCGACAGTATCGACTGTGGGTTTAAGTCGACCCCAGAACTCACTGGCATGCGCCTGCGCAACAACGATATGAAATTTGCCTTCCAGACACCGTTAGGCGTAAGTGCCTTGGTCGACTCGCTCACCAACGTGATGCCAGTGGTCGACAGTATGCTGGTTGCGCAACGGCTTAATCTCGTGAAACTTAACAGCAAGTTGCCGCAGTTCACTGCCAATTTCTCCTCTAAGAACCGCAACATCGTGCAGTCGTATCTCGCTGGACAGGGGGCAAGTTACGATGCACTTAATCTTGACATAGAAAAGCAGGAAGAGTTGTCCATAAAAGCCTCGTTGGAGAATCTTGACGTGTCCGACGTGCGTTTTGACGAAATCACAATGTCGGGGCATACGGACTGCGACTCGCTCATTTACTCTCTGGGCATCAACAACAAGCCCGACAATTCGGAACTGCTGAAAATGGCATCGGTGGAGGGCTCGATGGCTGCCAACCGTGCTACGATGTTTATCACGCAGGTGGATAAAAACAATGAAACGGGCTTTAAGTTCGGCATAAATGCAGCACTCGCCGACAGCATCGTTACCGTAGGAATTTATCCCGAAGACCCACGCATCGCCTACCGTGACTGGATGGTGAACACGGGCAACTATGTGTCGTACGACCTCGCAAAGAATCTCTTCCGCGCCGATATGACAATCCGTAGTGGCGCGACGAGCCTCATAAAAATCTACACCGACCGCGATGGACAATTCCACAACGGCATAAATACGGAACTCGTCGGCATCGAACTCCACGACTGGCTCGTGCTTTCGCCGTTCGCGCCGCCAATCGAGGGAACGCTCGGTGGCACTGCGAAGGTTAACTTCAACGAAAAGTACTATTGGGGCGACTGTTGCATGAAGATTGACGGAATGACCTACGGCAAAAAGCCCGTGGGCAATGTCGACCTCGATGCCAAATTGGCTATGACCGACGACGGCAAAAAGACCTATGCCCTTGCCGATATGGAACTCGACGGCGAGAAAATTATGTCGCTGAAGGGTGTAATCAACGATACATTGCCGACAACCACCTACGACCTTAACCTGTCGCTCCGCCGCTTGCCGCTCACTCGCGTCAGCGCTTTCATCCCAGAGGGCATGGGCGACGTGACTGGGCATCTCAACGGCGAGATGGCTGTGAAAGGTCCGATTTCAAAGCCGGAAATCAATGGCTATATCCAGTTTGACACGGCGCAGGTGCGCTTGCAGAACTATGGCTCTGCGCTGACGTTCGACAGCCGCAAAATACCTGTGGACAACGGTTGCGTGAAGTTCGAAAACTATCAACTTCGCGGTGCAAATGGCAACTCGATAGCCGTCGATGGTCATGTGGACTTGACGATGGATGTGGACAAAATCTATACCGACTTGACCTTGAAGGGCCGCAACGTGCAGGTTATCAACGGAAAGAAGCAAGGCAAGGTGGAACTCTACGGCAAGGGATTTATCGACATCAACGGAGCGATGAAGGGTTATCTCGACAACCTCGACTTGCGCGCCACGGTGAGCATCCTTGCCGGCACAAACCTTACTTATGTATACCAGTCGAGCACGGTGGCTTTGACCGAGAGCACTACCGACGATGTGGTGCGGTTTGTAAACCTCGCCGACACCACTGCCACTACCGATAGCATTGCGCCGCCTTATGCCATGCGCATCAAGGCAGCCCTTATCGTGCAGCCGAATGCAATCTTCAACGTCAACCTCTCGCTCGACGGCAAGAACAAGGTGCAGATTGACGGCGAGGGTATGCTGAGTTACTCGCAGAACGACCAGGGCGATGCAACCTTTATCGGGCGTTATGCCATCACCAGCGGTTTTGTGCGCTATTCTCCGCCAATGATGTCGGAAAAGAACTTCAAATTCCAAGACGGAAGTACCATAATATGGAACGGCGAACTCCTTAACCCTACGCTCAACCTCAAGGCCATACAGTCGATGAAGGTGAACGTGAGCAGCGGCAACCAGGGGTCGCGCACAGTGCCGTTCGATGTGATTCTCAATGTGGGCAACACGCTCAATTCGCTTGCCGTGTCGTTTGACTTGAACACCGACGGCGATATGACCATAGCCAACGAACTCAGCGGTATGACTGCCGAGCAGCGGTCGGCTCAGGCAATGAACCTCTTGCTCTACAATTCCTACACGAGCACCACCTCTGGCACCAGTTCGTCTCTCGATTTGTCGGGCAGCAACATGGCGTTCTCATTCCTTGAGTCGGTGGTTAACAAATGGGCAGCAAGCAACATCTCTGGTGTCGACCTGTCGATTGGCATCGACCAGGAGGACCACCTGACGAGTAGTGGCGTGTCGAAGGCTATGAGTTATTCCTACAAGGTGTCGAAGAGCATCTTCGACGACCGTTTCAAGATTGCAGTGGGCGGTAACTACACGAGCGATGCCTCGGCAGAGGACAACCTTGCGCAGAACCTGCTCAACGACCTCTCGTTTGAATACAAACTCAACAAGACGGGCACAACAAATGCTAAGTTGTTCTACCACAAGGAGTATGAAAGCATCCTTGAGGGTGAAATCACCGAATATGGCGCCGGCTTTACGTGGAAACGCAAGATTTCTACATTCCGCGATATGTTTAAGTTCTTTAAGGTATGGCAGTTGAGAAGAAAATCGAAAAAGACAACCGAAAGTACGAAGGAATGAAAAAACTACTGTTCTCCATATTGTCGCTGGTAATTCTTGCAGCATGCTCCACCACGTCGAAACTCGCCGAGGGCGATGTGCTCTACACGGGTGTGAAGAAACTTTCGGTAACAGCCGCCGACAGTACGGATATCCCGTCGGACATATCGAGCAACATAGCGGAAATTATCAACGTGCCTGCCAACAACTCGCTCTATTCGCCCTATATCCGTTCGCCGTGGCCTCTCGGTCTGTGGCTCTACAACCACTGGCCTGCCGACTCAAAGGGCTTGAAAGGGTGGATCTACAGAAAGTTTGCCGAGGACCCGGTGCTCATCTCCGATGTGCGCCCCGACCTCCGTATGAAGATGGTGGAGGATATGCTCGGCAAAAACGGCTACTACGGCTCTACCACGTCCTACGACTTGAAATACAGCAAGAAAAACCCACGCAAGGCGAGGGTAAACTATCATGTGCATCTTGCCCATCCTAAGACCATCGAAGAGATACAGTATCTGGAGGATAGCACCGAACTTAACTCGATGCTCAATAAGTATTTGAAGCGAGATAAGTACATGAAGGTGGGGGCTATAATCTGCAACGACTCTCTGTCGGTGGCGCGCACGCGTGTAACTAACCGTTTGCGCAACCACGGCTACTACTATTTCCGCCCGGAGTACATCACTTTCCTTGCCGACACTCTTCAGGTTCCGGGAAAGGTGGTGGTAAAGGTTGACTATGCCGACAACATCCCTGAAAAGGCGATGTGGCGCTACAAAGTGGGCGAAATAAAAACTGTGGTTATGCGCAACGACAATGCCGGAGTGCCCGACACGATGGTTACTGACAAGGGCAGAATCATAAGGATGAAGCCTTCGCGCCTGCGCAAGAGCCTGATACCGTCGTGCATCGCTTTCGACAAGGACGACTTCGTGAATGTGCGCAAGTTGAGCAACACGCAGACTTATCTGTCGCGACTTGGCATCTTCGATTTCATCACGATGAGTGCCACTCCGCTCGACTCTGTAAAAACCAACAAGTTGGACATCGACATAATGTGCCATTTCGACAAGCCATTGGAGAACCAGTTTGAGGCAAACCTTACGTCCAAGTCCAACAACTATCTTGGTCCGGGCGTGTCGTATCAAGTGCTCAACCGCAACATTTTCGGCGGCGGCGAACGCCTTACGGTGAAGTTCGACGCATCTTACGAGTGGCAAATAGGCAAAGTCGACGGCAGACGTAGCGACTTCAACTCATACGAGTTTGGCTTGCAGACGGAGTTGGCGTTCCCGCGCTTGCTTGCGCCGCATTTCATCCCGTTCATCAAGCGCGAACTGGCATGGACGCGTTTCTCACTCGGCGGAACGATAATGAACCGCCCGAAATTCTTCAAGATGGTGCAGTTCGACTTTGGTTGGAACTACGATTGGAGCGGCTCGCGCTATTCGCAGAATCAGGTCACTCTGTTCGCCCTCAAGTACAACAAACTCCTGAGCACTACGGATGATTTCGACGTGACAATGGAGCACAATCCGGCTATCGCCCTCAGTTTCCGTGACCAGTTTATCCCTAAATGCGGTTATACCTATACCTACGACCGCGGTTTCGGCAAAGGTCGCGACGACCAGCACTTCACCCTGCAGGTGGGATTTACCGAGGGTGGCAACCTTTTCTCTGGAATATGGTCGCTCGCTGGCGTTAAAGGTCAGAAAGAGATGTTTGGCACGCCGTTCTCTCAGTTTGCCAAAGCCACGTTGCAGATGGTCTACTCCAAGCGCATCGTCGGTGAGCAGCGCATTGTGGGACGTGTGTATGTCGGCGCAGCCCACGCCTACGGCAACTCGCAGGAGGTGCCTTATGCTGAGCAGTTCTATGTAGGCGGCGCAAACAGTATCCGTGCGTTTGCTGTCCGCAGCATTGGCCCAGGCAGTTACCATAATGATGTTGCTTCCGATAACGGTTACTACGACCAGACTGGTACATTCCGCTTTGAGATGAATGCCGAATACCGCTTCCCACTGGTGAGCATGCTCAAAGGTGCATTGTTTGTGGATGCCGGCAACATTTGGCTTCTCACCAACGACAATGCCCGTCCTGGTGGTCGTCTGGACAAGAATTTCTTCAAGGATATGGCTCTCGGCACTGGTCTCGGCGTGCGTCTCGATATGAGTATGATTGTGGTGCGCCTCGACCTCGGTGTGGGCATTCACCTTCCGTACGACACTGGCAAGAGCGGCTACTACAACATGAAAAAATTTAAGGATAGCCTCGCGCTAAACATAGCAATCGGCTATCCATTCTAAGAGTTTATTTCTTACAAAAATCAGAACAATTCCATCTGCTCCGGTATGTTGGGATTATGTTTTGCTTTAGGTTTCTTTGGCTGCTCTTCTTCCACTATCGGTTGCTCATCAACAAATTCCATTTCTGGCTCTGCCGAGATAGGAATTGCGTCGGACGGTGGGGTAGGCATCAGCCAGTCGCTGAACTCGGTGGTGTAGTCGATTGCCGACACGCCTTTCGGGTGACTTGCTGGTTTCTTAGCGACTTTCTGTGGGGCGGTTTTCTCTGCCTTGAGCAGTGAAATCTCGTTGTTGGCGGAGTCAAGGTCGTCGGTCAGCGACACTATTTGCTTCCGCAATTCTTCTTCCCTTTCGGAATAGTGCTTTTTGTTGCGCTCGAGTTCTTTCTTCAAGTGCTCGTAGACTTCGGTAATCTCTTGCTTTGTCTCGTTGAGGTCGTCGATGGTCTGCATTTTCTGCTTCAGTTCGAGGGTCATCTTTTCCACTTGGTCTTTAAGCACTGTGTTTGCCGACATCAGTTGGGCAGTGTCGCCCACCTCGTTGAGTTTCTCGTTGAGTGCATAAATCTCGTCGTTCTGACTTTGTATGGTGGAGCGCATGCCAGCCAACTCATTGTCGCGCATTGACAATTCGTTGGAGAGCCGTTGCAAATCGTCCTTGTCGGTAGAACTATCGCTTAATTGCGCTTTCATTTGCTGATTTTCTGCATTGGCTTTGCTGAGGGCTACTTTCAACTCCTCAGCCTCCGCCTTGGCTTTCTTTATCACTTCGCGCTGGGCGGCATTCGAGCCGTTAAGTTCGCTGATTTGCACTTTTGCAGTGTTAAGTTCGTTGGTCAACTTCTCAATCTCGCCGTTGTCGTCAACCATCTCTGTATTTGCCGAGAGTTCTGCTATGCGTGCGTCTTTAGATTCGATTTCTTCTTTTACGATGCGCAGTGCTTCCTCTGCCTCCTTGGCAATGTTCTCGGCATCGGCTTTCGCCTTGTCGAGTTCCTGCTGCAATTTTGCATTTGCTTCGCGCAACTCGTTGTTGTCGGTCTGTGCTGACTGCAGCGACTCGTCGCTCACTGCCGCCACTTTGAGTTTGTTCATCAGGCTCTTGCACTCCAACTCGTATTGCTCGCGCTCGGCTTCGGCGGTGGCGACACGTGCTTCGAGGGCAATAATCCGCTCGTTGAGTGTGGTTTTCTGTCGGTCGAGGCTCTGCATGCGGTTACGCAGTTCGTCGCTCTTCGCCCGATAGTCGTTGAGTTGCTTGTCGGTCTCTGCCGATTTGTGGGCGAGGTCCATACGTTCCTTTTGCCATTCCTGCCGCGCCGACTCCTTGGCTGTGACTTGTACATCCTTCAGAAAGTTGGTCAGCGTTGAGCCAATAAGCGACTTTACATATTTTGCCTGTGCGTCCTTGTCGATGCACTCGCGAGCATATTCGGGCAGTGAGGAGTTGAGCACCGAAGTGACCTTCTCTACTATCTCGTCGCTGATGGCTGCCTCTACGTCAACGTCGTTGGTTGGCGCTGGTGCTTGTTCCGCAACGGGTTCTGCTGGCTCTTCTTTCTTGAACGGGTTGATATACGATGGAGTGTGCGACTGGATGGCCTTCGCTGGTGCTTCGGGCTCGCTTTCCATGCCGAACATCGTCTTTATGTTATCTATTAACGACATATATATTTTCTATTCATTTGGTTTTACAATAATACCTAAGCCGGTTTTGCCGTTCACGCCCACTTGCAACGGCTTCTTGAACTGCACCACGCGCAGGTAGTCGCTTTCGCTCACCGCCGGCAGACTGTCGAGGTAGTCGTAGTCGCACAGGTCGCCGCGTTGGTTGTCGATGGTGAAGTATCCTACGCCAAACGACGTGAGGTTTTGGAAGAAGTGCGTGCCTTGGCTGGGCTCAATGCGATAGCCCGGCAATGCGGTTTCGGCAATCACTCTCGCCGACGAGATGTTTGCCCACTTCACTGGTATGCCTAATGCTGGGTCGCTTGACCCCCAACGTCCTGGACCAATGAGTATGTAGCCTTTGTCGGCTTCGGTGTATTTTTTGTTGAGTGCCTCAATCTCGCGCGCTACGGCAGGATTGTTGAGCGACGAGAAGTTTTGCCTTTTCACGTAGACAATGTCGGTCACGTTGTCCATCATGCCGTGGCCCAGAGCGCTGCTCGTCTTCATTATCAGTCGCTCGTCGGGCGTTGCCATAATCTTCTCGTCGAGCATCTCCTTGCGGTCTACGATAGGGCGGATTTGCAGCCAGTACACGTTGCCCTTCATTTCGCCGTGTTTGTCGATGCAGCCGGCAAATTCAATTTCCACGGGTCGGCGCATTTCTTTCTCGCCCTCCGATAGCATAAAGTCTACAATCTCAGCCAAAGGGAACACCTTGTGCTTGAGTATGTTGGCAAACGTAACCACGCGGCGACCCTTGCCTTCGTCGCAGTCGCGGATTACGCGGTCGTAGGCATCGAATGTGGAGACCATATAGCGTAGCGAGCCATTTTTAGCGGCATCGCTCACGTTGAGTTTCTTTATGTTGAATCCGTCGTCGACCTTGAAACCGTTGTTAATGTCGGTGAGGTCGAGGGCGTAAAGTTTTGTCTGCGTGTCGCGCAGCGCAAGTTCCATCGTGCTGGTTTGGAGCACTTTGTCTGGATGGCGCGGAGAGAAGCGCAACGCAAGTCCGCCGTCAACGATGTATTTTCCGAGACCAACGGCAATCTCTGCCACTCCATCCTCTGGCAATTCGTCGTTGATGGGGTAGTAGTTCAGCGAACGTCCTACGCCAGCAAACGACGGGTAGAAATATCCATCGTGCTCTGCGCCAGCCACTTCCTGTATGATTATCGCCATCTTCTCCTGGTCGATAAGGTTGCTCGTGGCGGTCATATACGCCTTGCTGTCAGCGTAAAACACTGATGCATACACGCTTTTGATGGCGTCGCTGAGAAGGCGGAGCATATCGTTTTTATCAGGCAGGTGCGGCACCATATAGGTGGAGTATATACCAGCAAACGGTTGGTAATGGGAGTCTTCCAAAAGGCTGGAACTGCGTATCGCCAACGGCTTGTCTATTACTTCAAATAGCGCAAAGAAATCTTCCTTCAGTGCAACGGGCAACTGTGCCTTCAAGAAACTCTGTAATATCTCTTCGTTGGGTGCATCCGACAGGGCGATGGAGTAGAGGTTGTTCTCTTCCATAAATTGGTCGAAGATGTCGGTGCAGAGCACCACCGTGCGTGGAATCGAAACGGTTACCCCCTCGAAATTGTCGCAGATGGGGTATTTCTTTATTATGGAGTCGATAAATGCCAAACCGCGCCCTTTGCCGCCGAGCGACCCTTGCCCGATGCGTGCAAAGTTGGAATAGTAGTCGAAGCGGTTTTTCTTGAACACAGCCACGACACCCTTGTTCTTCATCCTGCGGTACTTCACAATCAGGTTGAAGAAGAATTGCTTAACCTCGGCAGCCTCGCTGATTTCGCGGAAGCGGTGTGCCTGGATGATTTCCGCTATTGGGAACATCGCGCGGGAGTAGAGCCACCGCGAAATGTCGTTGCGCGATGCATGGTAGAGCAACGACTCGTCAGGTATTTTGAACAAGTTGTCCTGAAACTCTTTGAGGTCATTGATGCGCATCACTTCCTCGCCGGTCTTCGGATTGCGTATCACAAATGCGCCAAATCCGAAATTGTCGGTGATTATGCGACCGAGGTCAACGGGAAATTTCTTTGAGTTCTTGTCGAGAAACGAAACGCCCATTTCTTTTGCGTAAACGGCGTTGTCGGTTTCCGACGATTCCATTATTATAGGCACATACGGGTCGAGCGACTTTATCTCTTTCGCCAGTTTGATGCCGGCGCGCTTGTCCTTTACGCCGTTGCGCGCAAACGACACGTCGGTAATCACCCCAAGTATCTTGTTGTTGTACTTGTGGTATAGTTCCATCGCCTCTTCGTAGGTGCGTGCGAGTATCACCTTTGGTCGTCCGCGCATGCGGAGCATCTGTTCGTGCTCGTTGAGTGCCTCTGTGGAAAAAACGAGCGACTGTTTCAGTAGGAACTTATACAGGTGGGGGAGGACAGAGGAGTAGAATCTCACGGAATCCTCTACGAGTAGTATGGTCTGTATGCCTACTTCGAGAATGTCGTTGTCGCTGTTGAGTTTGTCCTCCATCAGTTTGATGATGGCAAGCAGCAAATCTACATTGCCAAGCCAACTAAACACGTAGTCCACTCCTGTGAAGTCTTCATTGGCAAGTCTTCGCGACACTCTCCTCGAAAATGGGGTGAGCACAATGAACGGTATGTGCGGATGTTGTTCCTTTATAACCTTTGCCTCGCGGAATGTCTCGCCAATGTCGTTGCCAGGCATGGCGATAATCATGTCGAACGATTTTGCCCTCAGCATCTCGTGGGCGTCTTCATAACTGCTCGCCTGCGCCACGCGTGGAGGAGAACTAAGGTTGAGGGAGGTGTATTCAAAGTATAACTGCTCCTCAATTCGTCCATCTTCTTCCATCATGAAGGCATCGTAGGGAGTGGCAATCAGCAAAACGTTGTACACCCGACGCTGCATCAAGTTCTGAAAGGCGGTGTCGCGTAAATATAATTGACTAAGTTTGGCTTCGTTCATTTTGCTGATTGAGTTTATTCGACAAATTTACTAAAATCCGTCGTAAAATAATAACGTATATAAATATTGTTGCGCGTTTATTGCAAATTTCCGCCATCGGGCATACGGCTTCTTTATTTAAAGAGTAGCCACAGATAGAGATGCATTTGCTACGTAGTAGATGACATTCACATAAATGGTAGAAAAAAGTTTTCTTTACAAACGTGGGTATATCAGGGCGTTGCGAATGGTGCTCTGAAAAAGGAGGAAAAAAGTTGCAAAAATATTTGGTGGGAAAGAATAATCGCCGTACCTTTGCACTCGCAATCGGGAAATGAGCCTGGTTGCGATGAAAGAGAACATTGAAATGATGCGATAAAAAGACAAGACGAAGGAAGAGGGCGGGAG